>DASZXM010001100.1:0-9728 GCA_035546415.1 Pseudonocardiaceae bacterium | reverse complement strand
GGGGACGAGCTTCTTGCCCCGTGCGGCGCGCTGCGCCTTGATCATCGAGAAGCGCTCCGACTGGGCCTGCTTGTCACCGAACACCAGCTCGGAGATGGCGTCGTAGACCAGCTCCGGCCGGGGCAGGAACTCGATCCGGTTGAGCGCCTGGATCTGACCGGCCGACTCGACGATCAGCGTGCCGTAGCCCAGCAGCCGCCCGATCCACGTGCGCTCGTACGTCAGGTCGGTGACCTTGGTGACCGGCATCATCGCCACTCTGTTGGTGAAGACGCCGGTGACCAGCATGAACCGCTTGTCCGTGACCACGATCCGCTCGACCCACCAGTCGACCACGATGTACGCGAACCGCAGCACCACCAACAAGGCCGCGTACCAGAGGACGTTCTGGAAGAGCCACGCGCCGTCGGGCAGCAGGTACGACACCATCACCGCGACGGCGAGCAGTGCGATCGCTTCGAAGACGTCCCACAGGACGTAGGTCCAGTGCCGGCGGACGCGGATCACCCGACGCTCCGTTTGGAGCAGATACTCGTCCGGATCGCGCGGTGCGAACATGTCTCCAGTGTCCCGCAGTTCCGTCAGAACAGCGAGCGTACGAAGGTGACGATGGCCTCGGCTGCGTTCTTCAACATGTTCAGAATGTTGTCGACCAGGGTGGATGCCTGGGTGGGCGCGCTGATCAGGAAGAACAGCACCAGCGCTACCGCGCCCCAGGTGAGGAGCTTCTTGAGGTTCACGTCGCTCGACCCCATCCAGCTAGTTTCGTTCGAATACATCCGGGTGGTGCTCGTAATCGTTGTACCGCACTCCGCGCCCGGCGGAGAGTTTTGTACCGCTCTGGTGTAAGGACTGCCTCACTACTCGCGATTCGGTTACGCTACGTACCCATGAGCACCGTTGACGTGCCGGCAATCAGGTGTGTCGGAGCCCTCATCCAGGACGGCTACGGCAGGCTGTTACTGGTGTTGCGCGCCAACGATCCTGGGCGAGGGCTGTGGTCGGTGCCGGGCGGGCGGGTCGAGCCGGGCGAGGACGACGACACCGCGGTACGGCGCGAGGTCGCCGAGGAAACCGAACTGAGCGTAACCGTGACCGGCCTGTGCGGCGTCGTCGAACGCCCCGCTCCAGGCGGTGTTTTCGTCATTCACGACTACTTCTGCACGCCGGTCGCCGGCACCGCGCGGGCCGGCAGCGACGCCGCTGGCGTCCGCTGGGTGGACGCGGCCGGGTTCGCCGCGCTGCACGAGGCAGGCCAACTGGTGGATCTGCTGGCCGAGACGCTGTGGGACTGGGGCGTACTACCCCGTCCGAGCTGAGCGGAACGCCCGTTTCGGTAGCACGCACCACCCGATCGGGTGTCCGTCGATCAGGTACCCAGCCACACGATGCGTTCACCGTGGAACGCCGTGCGGGCCAGCGCGGCCGCCTCCGGACGGCCGTCACGCCACCGAACCAGCCCAAGAGTCCCCAAAGGTGTGCCGCCCCGGGCCCGGTCGTAGGCCAGGTCGACGCGGTCGGGCAGTACGTACCGCAGCCCGGCCTCGTAGGACTCCTGGGAGATCCACCACAGGTCCCTGCTGGTCGACAGGTCCCGCAGCGCGTCGATGAACGCCAACCGGTCCTCGGCCGGCACGTAGGGCAGCACGTGGCTGTTGAACACCACCAGCGGCAGGTCGGCGGGCACCAGGTCGACCGCCTTGCCCAGATCCGCCACGACGTCACCGGTGACGAACGTCGGCCGGTCCTTCGCCTGCGCGGACGCCGCCTGGTTGAGCAGCCGGACGCGTTCGGGCTGGTCGGCCCACACGCAGGCCTCCAGCCAGGCCAGTTGCTCCTCGTCGGTCAGGTCGACGGGGCTGCGGTCCAGCCCGACCTTCGCGGCGACCTTCACGTTCTTGGGCAACGGCGGCCGCTTCGCGCCGTCGGCCAGGTTGAACACGCAGTTGAGCACCAGCGGCGCCTTCGCGGGCCCGGCGGCCACCTGCTCGCCATCGGCGGCCTGGTAGCGGTAGCCGTAGCGGTCCAGGCCCAGCAGCAGCCCGGCGCTGGTGCCGACCTCCAGCAGCCCGATCGGGCCACCGGCCGCCTTGGCCACTCGGGCCACTGCCGGGTACAGCAGCGCCGCCCGGCGCACCTCGTTGGTCTGCGTGGTCCGTGTGCCGACGATCTCCCGGACCTTGTCCGCCCGGTCCAGCACGAACGACCGGAACGTCGGCCACGTGGCCCCGTCCACGCCGTACTCGCCGCCGACCGTCGGGTAGTAGTGCGCGAGATCGCAGATCGGGTCCGCGATGACCAGGCGATGCACGGCCGCGAACAACAGCGTCGCCCGCGCGTACCCCGGTTCGGCGGCGGTGAGCAGGCCGGCGACGTCGTCGTCCTCGGCCGCGGCCGCGGCGAGGTGCGCGTACAACGGCGACTCGGGGGCCGCCTCTTCGGTCGCGAAGTCCCGCAGTCTGGCGCGCACGAGGTCCAGGTCGGTCGGCACGGGCATCACTCCTTGGGTTCGGGGCGGCCGGGCTGCTCACCGCCACGCGCCTCGCCGTAGGACCGCTTCGGCACCATCACCTTGCGGCGGAACACGCACACCACGGTGCCGTCCTGCTTGTAGCCGCGTGTCTCGACATAGACAACACCCCGGTCGTCCTTGGACTTCGACGGGGTCTTGTCCAGTACCTCGGTCTCGCCGTAGATCGTGTCACCGTGGAACGTCGGCTTGACGTGCTTGAGCGACTCGACCTCCAGGTTCGCGATCGCCTTGCCGCTCACGTCGGCCACCGACATGCCCAGCAGCAACGAGTAGATGTAGTTGCCGACGACGACGTTCCTGCCGAAGTCGGTGGTCTCCTCCGCGTAGTGCGCGTCCATGTGCAGCGGATGGTGGTTCATCGTGATCAGGCAGAACAGATGGTCGTCGTACTCGGTGACCGTCTTGCCGGGCCAGTGCTTGTAGACGGCGCCGACCTCGAACTCCTCGAAATACCGACCGAACTGCACTCCTGCCTCCTCAGCCGAATTTGCGGTGGCCGACATTTTGGCCCGGAAAATGGCGACGTGGACGAGAAGTGTGTCGTCAATCGCCCGACTGTGTCGCCCTCGGCAGTGGCCGCACGCGGTCCAGCAGCCGGTCCGCGTAGTTGTCCAGCAGGCGAGTGCCCACCTGCTGGGTGTAGCCGAACACCAGGGCCGCGACGAGCACGGCCGCCTGGCCGCGCAGCCCGATCAGGCCGTCACCGACGCCGGCACCGAGCAGCAGCACGCCGAACACCGCCAGCAGGGCGCCCAGCAGCACCTTGATCAGGCCCTGGTAGCCGATCAGGATGTACGGCGACAGGCTCGGTCTGCGCCGCACCAGCAGCACCACGGTGGCGATGACCGCGCCGGCAGCGCCCATGACCTGTGTCAGCCACAGGTCCGCCGGCATCGGCCGATCCGCGCCGCTGGCGCAGATCCGCCCGTCACCGGTGATCTTGTCCACACACATCGGGATGAACCCGGGCTCGGCGAAACCGAGAATGCCCAGCAATGTGTTCAACACCACAAGCACGGCACCGGCCACGAACAGCTTGTTGCGGAACGCCCGGGCGGCGGCGTGGGCCTCGTCGGACGCGTCGAACGCGGCGCGGAGCGCGTCGGTGACCATCGCCCGCACGGTGCCGACCGGGGTGTGCTCGTCGAGTCCGTCCAGGGCCGTGCGGCGCTGGTCGTCCGGCGGCAGGCCGAGCGCGACGCGTTCCCGCAGTGCCGGCAGGTGCGCGACCAGATCCGGGTCGGCGGCGGTGACATAGATCTCGGCCTCGTGCAGCGAGCGCCACGCGCGCTCCACCCGCCATCCGGTCCACCACACCGATAATCGGCGCAACCCGCGCGGTCGCTCGTGCAGCACGCGTTCCACGACGTCCAGCGCCTCGGCCGCGTTCGTCCGCTGGTGCTCCGGCAGGTGGGTGCCGACGGTCGCCAGACTGTCCCGCGCCCGGTGGACGCGGGTGAGCACGACGAGTTCCCAGTCGTTGACATCGGCGACCCGCTCGCCAGCTTCGGTGTCGGTCATTCCGTTGGCAGGCTTGGGTTTCTACAACTGCTGTTGTCCGGTCTGTCCCTGCGGACGCATGGCGAGCTTGGCGATCAGGTCCCTGGCCTTCTCCGCGTTCCGCGGCTGGCACAGCACGTCGTACCGGCCGGCGACCAACTGACTCGCGGACTGGAAGTCGCGCCGGCCGCGCGTGGACACGTAGCCGACGGCGGCGAACACCAGACCGAACAGCACACCGGCGATGAGGCCGACCAGGATCGGGCGAAGCGGCGACTGGCCCGGGTCGAAGAAGCTCAGCAGCAGGCCGACGAACAGGCCGAACCACGCGCCCGACGCGGCGCCGGTGCCCAGCACCCGGCCCCAGCTCAGCCGGCCGGTGACCCGCTCGACGAGCATCAGGTCGACACCGACGATGGTGACCTCCTCGACCGGGAAGTCGTTCTCCGCGAGGTAGTCGACGGCGCGTTGGGCGTCCTCGTAGTTGTCGTACGACCCCACCGGCCAGCCAGTCGGCCTGGTCGGCAGCCTCGGCACGCCGGGACGAGGTCCACCAGCACCGGAAAACGCACTCGTCACCGTCATCACCCCATCGTCGCGGGTTCACGCACCGCGTACGCGGCTCCGCCTATCCTGCCAACGGATCACCCGCATCGCGAACGGGCCCGCCGCCGGCCTGGCAACTCCGTCGGTGACCGACGGATCACCCGGAGCGGTGTCCAGACCGTCAAGCGTACGACACTTGCCGCGATCCGGACATCCGCGCAGCCGGCCGACCGTCCCCAGTGGACCCCGGTGACGCCGTCGTCGCTGGTCAGCGCGAGCGGTACTCCCGCAGCAGGCCACGGCTGATGATCGTCTTCTGGATCTCGCTGGTGCCCTCGCCGATCAGCAGGAACGGCGCTTCGCGCATCAGCCGCTCGATCTCGTACTCCTTGGAGTAGCCGTAGCCGCCGTGGATGCGGAACGACTCCTGGGTGACCTCGGCGCAGTACTCGCTGGCCAGCAGCTTCGCCATGCCGGCCTCGACGTCGTTGCGCTCACCGGAGTCCTTCAGGCGGGCCGCGTTCACCATCATCAGGTGCGCCGCCTCGACCTTCGTGGCCATCTCGGCCAACTTGAACGCGATCGCCTGGTGCTCGGCGATCGGCTTGCCGAACGTGCGCCGCTGCTGCGCGTACTCGACGGCCAGTTCGAACGCGCGGATCGCGATGCCGCACGCGCGAGCCGCGACGTTGACCCGGCCGACCTCGACACCGTCCATCATGAACGCGAAACCCTTGCCGGGCGCGGCACCGAGAACCCGGTCGGCGCCGATCCGGTAGTCCGCGAACACGGCTTCCGTTGTGTCGACGCCCTTGTAGCCCATTTTGTCGATCTTGCCCGGGATGGTCAGCCCGGGAGCGACCTCGCCGAAACCGGACGGCTTCTCCACCAGGAACGCGGTGAGGTTCTGGTGCGCCTTCTCGGCGCCCTCGTCGGTGCGGGCCAGCAGCGCGATCAGATTGGAGCTGCCGCCGTTGGTGAGCCACATCTTGGCGCCGTCGATGACGTAGTCACCGTCGTCGGTCCGCTTGGCGCGCGTCTTGATCGCCGCGACATCGGAGCCCAGGTCCGGCTCGGACATGGAGAACGAGCCGCGCACCTCACCGGTGGCCATCTTCGGCAGGAAGTACTGCTTCTGTTCGTCCGTGCCGTGCTGCTTGATCATGTGCGCCACGATGAAGTGCGTGTTGATCACGCCGGAGACGCTCATCCAGCCGCGGGCGATCTGTTCGACGACGAGCGCGTAGGTGAGCAGCGACTCGCCGAGCCCGCCGTACTCTTCGGGGATCGTGAGGCCGAACAGCCCCATGTCCTTCATGCCCTCGACGATGTCCGTGGGGTATTCGTCGCCGTGTTCGAGGGCCTGGGCGTTGGGAATGATCTCCTTGTCCACGAAGTCGCGGACGGTGGACAGGATTTCCCGCTGGACGTCGGTCAGTCCGGCGGTCTGGGCGAGGCGGGCCATCGGTGGCTCCCATTCGGCGTGCCGGTCAAGTTACCGATCAGTATGGTCGGTTAACGGCCGTTCGCACAGTGAGCGTCCTCACCTGAACCGAAATAGCTGGACAGCGAAAAGCTAGACGGCGACCAGTTCCACGGCTCTGCCGCATTCCCGGCAATCCTCAGCCAGTACGTACACGTCCTCGCCGCAGCCACTGCACGTGCGGAAGCTCCGCTCGAACAGGCTGTCGCGCTCACGGCGCCGGCCGAACATCCAGAAGCCGGTCCGTTCCCTTTGCACTCGGTGTTTTGCCACGTGGCCCAGCATCACCCGAGCGGGTGTGGTCTGAGCAAGTATCTAGCCGTGATCTGTGCGTTATCTCACTGCAACCTTTGCGTTCCGTGTCCGTCCGTGTCCGGAGGGATGATCTGCGGCGCCTCGTCCGGTTGTTTCTGCGGCTGCTGGTTCGTGGTCCGCTCCAGGAACCGCAGCAGCTCCACCGGGAACGGCAGCACGAGGGTTGAGTTCTTCTCCGCGGACACCTGCACGACGGTCTCCAGCAGGCGCAGCTGCAGCGCGGCCGGCGTGTCGGACATGGCGGCGGCCGCCTCGGCCAGCTTGTGCGACGCCTGCAGCTCGCCGTCGGCCGAAATGACCCTGGCCCGCCGCTCCCGCTCCGCCTCCGCCTGCCGCGACATCGACCGTTTCATCGCCTCCGGCAGCGCGACATCCTTGATCTCCACCCGGTCGATGTGGATGCCCCAGTCCAGCGCCGGGCTGTCGATCATCAGCTCCAGGCCCTCGTTGAGCCGCTCGCGGTTGGACAGCAGGTCGTCCAGTTCGCTCTTGCCGATGATGGACCGCAGCGACGTCTGCGCCACCTGGGCCACGGCGAACCGGTAGTCCTGCACGTTCACCACGGCCAGCACCGGATCGATCACCTTGAAGTACACGACGGCGTCGACGCGGACCGTGACGTTGTCCTTCGTGATGCCCTCCTGGGCGGGCACGGGCAGCGTCACGATCTGCATGTTGACCTTCCGCATGTGGTCGGCGACCGGCACGATCATCGCCAGCCCCGGACCGCGCGGCTCCTTGTGCACCCGACCGAACCGGAACACCAACCCACGTTCGTACTGCTTGACGACCCGGACACCCGTGCTACCCAGCACGACACCGAAAGCCGCGAGCCCGATCAGCAGGTCAACCAGGACCACCATGGCACGCTCCCGCGTCCAGCCGCGGCCGGTCGGGCGGCCCCTCCGTCCACGTGCCGCGTAACAATCGATGTTACGCCGGTCACGTCACGGTCCGACCCACTCGCGGCGTCACCTCGGCGCGGCGGCCCCCAATCGTGATCCCATCGGCGTCAGCTCCGGTCCGGCGTCAGCCCCGGTCCGGCGTCAGCCCCGCCCGATGTCGGCCCGGTCCGACGCCAGCCCGGTCCGACGTCAGGCGCGATCCGATGTAGCCCCATCCGATGCCAGACCCGCCCATCGTCAGCCCGGTCCGGACCTCGGCCCCATCCGGCGTCAGCCCTCGTCCGGCGGCGTCCAGCGGTCCGTCCGCTTCATCCCGGCCGCGCGGCCCTTCCCGGCCACGACCAGCGCCATCTTCCGCGACGCCTCGTCGATCATCTCGTCGCCGAGCATCGCGGAGCCCTTCTTGCCGCCTGCCTCCGACGTGTACCACTCGTACGCGTCCAGGATGTTCTCGGCGTGGTCGTAGTCCTCCTGCTTCGGGCTGAACACCTCGTTGCACGCGTCGACCTGGCCCGGGTTGAGCACCCACTTGCCGTCAAACCCGAGCGCCGCCGCCCGGCCGGCCACCCGCTTGAAGCCCTCCACGTCCCTGATCTGCAGGTACGGCCCGTCGATCGCCTGCTTGTCGTACGCGCGGGCGGCCATCAGGATGCTCATCAGGATGTGGTGGTAGGCGTCGCCGACGTCGTACCCGGGCGGCTGTTCGCCGACGACCAGCGACTTCATGTTGATGCTGGCCATGAAATCGGCGGGCCCGAAGATGATCGTCTCCACGCGCGGCGACGCCTGCGCGATGGCGTTGACGTTGATCAGGCCCTTCGCGTTCTCGATCTGCGCCTCGATCCCGATCCGCCCGACCTCGTACCCCATGGTCTTCTCGATCTGCGTGAGCAGCATGTCCAGCGCGTGTACCTGTTCGGCGGTCTGCACCTTCGGCAGCATCAGGCAGTCCAGGTTCGCGCCGGCGCCCTCGACGACCTCGACGACGTCCCGGTAGGTCCACTCGGTGGTCCAGTCGTTGACGCGGACCACCCGGATTCGGTCGCCCCAGCCGCCCTCGTTCAGCGCGGCCACGATGTTCTTGCGGGCACCGGGTTTCGCCAGCGGCGCACACGCGTCCTCCAGGTCGAGGAAGACCTGGTCGACGTTCTGTGTCTTCGCCTTCTCCAGGAAACGCGGATTGCTGCCCGGCACGGCCAGGCACGAACGGCGGGGACGAAGGCGGTCGACCACGGGAACCTCCTGGCGACATCGGCGGACGTACTGATCGGTAACCATCGCATGGCACCGGGCGGCCCGCTATTCGCTTGAGTCTGGTCTCACACTCCACCAGAGTCGGCGCCGTGTTCACCATCCCGGACGGCTATCTCGCCCAGTTCGAAGCCCACAATCTGGCCGAACGCGGCGACTGGCTGGCCACGGTGCCCGACCTGGCGCTCCGCTACGCCGACCGCTGGTCGCTGACGCCCGACGGCGAGCCGATGTTCGGTTACGTCGGCGTCGTCTGGCCCGTCCGCCGCACCGATGGCACCCCGGCGATGCTGAAGTTGTCCTGGCCGAACCCGGAGAGCCGCGACGAGGCAGTCGCCCTGGCCACCTGGGCCGGCAACGGCGCCGCACTGCTGCTGGACAGCGACGCGGACGACTACGTGCTGCTGCTGGAGCGCCTCGACGCGACCCACTCGCTGAACGAGGAACCGCTCGACACGGCCATCGACACGGCATCCGCGATGCTGCGCCGCCTGTCCGTGCCGTCGCCGCCGCTGCACCGGTCGGTGCGTACCGAGGCCGAACGCTGTGTCGACGGACTGCCCGCCCGGTCGGCGCGGCTCGGCGATCCGATTCCGGCCCGCATCCTGGCGGCGGCCGTCGATCACTGCCGCGACCTCGGCCCGACCGCCGGCACGATGCTGGTCAACGAGGACCTGCACTACTTCAACGTGCTGCGCGGCGACCGCGAGCCGTGGTTGCTGATCGACCCGAAGCCGATCACCGGTGACCCGGAGTACGGCGTCATCCCGATGCTGTGGAACCGGTACGCGGAATCCGGTGGGGCACAAGGCATCCGGCCACGCTTCGACGCCATCGTCGGCGCGGCGGGACTGGACCACGACGTGGCCCGCGCGTGGACGCTGGTCCGCGCCGTGCAGAACTGGCTGTGGGCCCTGGAGGACGGCGGCGTCCCGTTCGCCGACGCCCTCGCGGCGATCGCTGCCGCCATGATCGACTGACCTGCCCGGCGCGGTGCCGTCCGGACGCCCGTCACACGGCGGCACGCGCGGCGGTCACGCACCGGAGGCGACCACCGGCATCGGCGCGACATGATCGGACAGTCCGGCGATCGCTCGATTTCTCCCAGTGTGACGGCCCCACTAACCTCACCCGCATGGCAGCCGCGAACAGGGTATTCGCCGCCCGACTGGCCGGGCTCCCGGTGTTCGGGCCG
>DASZXM010001099.1:0-5985 GCA_035546415.1 Pseudonocardiaceae bacterium | reverse complement strand
TGGGCCTACGGCTGGACGTGGACCTGGCCTCCGGCGAACCGGAGCCGCCCGCGACACCGACCGGCGAGATCCTGCGGTTCGCCAGGACGGAGCGGTTCGGCGCGGACGCCACCCGCTTGGCCGAGCGCTCCGACACGCCGGAACTGCTGGTGCGACAACGACTGCTGACGATGCTGGCCACGGCGGAACGGGCGTCCGGCCAACAACTGACCACAATGGACTGTCATCGTTTTCTGGACGCCCTGCTCCTGGCCACGAGCCACCCGTAGACCGCCCCTCGGCACGCGCCCGGCGGATGTTCGGTGTCCGGCGGCCATTGCCGGAACGGCCACTCCTGTGCGACATTCATGACGCCCACCAGACGCGGCCGTGTCCATCCGGCCCCGGGGCGTGGGTCTTCGGGCCGCTGCTGCCCGTTCCCAGGTGACTGCCAGGAATCTCCCAGGCGGAGTCCAGCTTCGCTGGACAGGCTCACCCTCAGCAACTCTCGTACCCCGCTGCGCGGATCTCACCAAAGGGAGGATGAGGGTCCCCGTGCTGTTCAGACAACGAGTGCGCTTCACCAGGCGACGGGTGATCGTGACGTCAGCGATCGTCGTGGTCGTCGTCGGTGGTGGCGTCGCGGCGTGGGCCGCCACTCGGCCTGACCCGGCCGGCGCGTCCACGTCGATCGCCACGGCCACCACGACGACATTGCGGACCACGCTGTCGTCCTCGGGCACCATCGAGCCCGCCCAGCAGTCCAACCTGAACTTCGCCGTGTCCGGGCAGGTCACGGCCGTGAACGTGACCGAGGGCCAGAAGGTCACGGCCGGTCAGGCCCTGGCGACGGTCAACTCGGCGTCGCTGTCGGCGAACGTCGCCGAGGCCCAGGCGAGCCTGTCGTCCGACCAGTCGCGGCTGTCGTCCGACCAGAGCGCGGGCGCGTCGTCCGCGGAGATCACCGCCGACCAGGCCGCCGTGACGGCCGCGCAGAACCAGTTGACCGACGCGCAGAACACGCTCGCCGAGGCCACGCTCACCTCGCCGATCACCGGCACCGTCGCGTCGGTGGACCTGACCGTCGGCCAGCAGGTGTCCGGCGGCAGCAGTTCCGGCAGCGGCTCGGCGGCGGGCGGCGGGGCCGGAGCGTCCGGCGGGTCCGGCGGCTCGGGCGGTTCCGGAGGCGGCGGCGCCGGTGGCGCAGGTGGCGGATCGGCCGGGAGCAGCGGGTCGTCCGGCAGTGGCTCATCGGGCAGCTCGTCCAGCGCGCAGATCGTCGTGATCTCCAACGGTTCCTACATCGTGAACGCGACCGTCGACGACACCGAGATCGGTCAGGTCAAGGTCGGCGACCAGGCGGTGATCACGCCCGACGGTGCCACGACGCCGGTCTACGGCACCGTCACGTCGGTCGCGCTGCTGGCCAGTGCGTCCTCCTCGGTGCCCAGCTATCCGGTGACGATCGGTGTCACCGGCAGCCCGTCCGGGCTGCACGCGGGTGCCAGCGCCACCGTGTCGATCATCGTCAAGCAGCTGTCCAACGTGCTCGCCGTGCCCACGACGGCGCTGCACTTCGCGAACGGCAAGACCGTCGTCTACAAGATGGTCAACGGACAACAGGTCACCACGACCGTCACGACGGGTGCCACGTCCAACGGGCAGACACAGATCCTCACCGGGCTGTCCGACGGTGACCAGGTCGTCGTGCCCGGCGTGCAGCGCGGCGCCACGTCCGGTTCGGGCGGCACGAACCGCACCGGCCGTGGCGGGTTCGGCGGCGGGGGCGGCTTCGGGGGCGGTGGCTTCGGCGGTGGCGGTGGCGGTTTCGGCGGCAGGGGCGGCGGTCTCGGCGGCGCAGGCGGATTCCGCGGCGGGGCGGGTGGCTGACCCGGTGAGCAACGACGTGACGATGCCGATCCCGGCGGTCCGGGACACCGTCATCGACATCCGGGACGTCCGGAAGGTCTACAAGACCGGTGCGCTGGAGGTCGAGGCGCTGCGCGGTGTCTCGCTGCGCATCGAGAAGGGCGAGTACGTGGCGATCATGGGCCCATCCGGGTCCGGCAAGTCCACGCTGATGCACATCCTGGGCTGCCTGGACGTCGCGACGTCCGGCACGTACGCGCTGGCCGGCCAGGACGTCAGCCACCTCACCGAGGCGGACCTGGCGCAGATCCGCAACCGCTTGATCGGGTTCGTGTTCCAGCAGTTCAACCTGCTGCCGTCGCTGACGGCGTGGCGCAACGTGGAACTGCCCCTGTGCTACGCGGGAGTGCCGAAGCCGGAACGCAAGGCGCGCGCCATCGACGTGCTGGAACGGGTCGGTCTCGGCGAGCGGGTCATGCACCGGCCCAGTGAGCTGTCCGGCGGCCAACAGTCCCGGGTCGCACTGGCCAGGGCGCTGGTGAACGCGCCGGCGATGATCCTGGCCGACGAGCCGACCGGCGCGCTGGACTCGCGCGCCACCGCGGACGTGCTCGGCGTGTTCGACGACCTGAACCGGGCCGGGAACACGATCGTGCTGATCACGCACGAGGAGGACGTGGCCGCTCAGGCGCGGCGGACGATCCGGTTGCGGGACGGGCTGATCGAGTCCGACACCCTCGGCGAGCAGCTGTCGGGGGTGCTGGCCTGATGGGTTGGGTGGAGACGTTCCGCACGGCGTTCGACGCGATCCGCTCGCACCGGCTGCGGTCCGGCCTGACGATGCTGGGCATCCTGATCGGCATCGCGGCGGTCATCCTGACGGTCGGCCTCGGCGAGGGCGCGCAGGCCCAGGTGACGTCGGAGATCAACGCGCTGGGCACGAACCTGCTCGTCGTGTCCCCGGGCAGCACGACGACGTCCGGGGTGCGCGGCGGGTTGGGGTCGGCGTCCACGCTGACCGTGAACGACGCCGACGCGCTCGCGTCGCACACTGTGGCACCGGACATCGCGGCGGTCGCGCCGAGCACCAGCCGGTCCACGTCACTGGCGGTCGGCTCGACGAACTGGACCACGTCGGTCGTCGGCACGACACCGGCCTGGCTGTCGGTGCGGGCCAGGACGCTGTCCGAGGGCCGGTTCATCGACAACAACGACGTCGCCAGCGAAGCCGCCGTCACCGTGCTGGGCACGGACACGGCGCAGGAGCTGTTCGGCTTCCAGGACCCGGTGGGCCGCTCGGTCACCATCGGCACGACGCCGTTCACCGTGGTCGGGGTCCTCGCGTCGGCCGGCTCCTCGTCGGCGGCGAACCAGGACGACCAGGCGGTCGTGCCGATCAGCACGGCGTCCGACCGGCTGTTCGGCGGGTCGACCCGGACATCGGTCCAACAGATCTACGTGGAGGCGGCGTCGTCCGACTCGCTGTCGGCCGCCTACCAGGAGGCCGACGAGGAACTGCTGAACCTGCACCACATCACCACACCGACGGCCGCCGACTTCACCATCGCCAGCCAGGAGTCCCTGCTCTCCACGGCGACGTCGGTGAGCAAGACGCTGACCGTGCTGCTGGGCGGCATCGCGGGGATCTCGCTGCTGGTCGGCGGGATCGGCGTCATGAACATCATGTTGGTGTCGGTGACCGAACGGATCAGGGAGATCGGCCTGCGCAAGGCGATCGGCGCGAACCCGACGGCGATCCGCCGCCAGTTCCTCGTCGAGGCCGCCATGCTCGGCCTGGCCGGCGGCCTGTTGGGTGTGCTGCTCGGCATCGTCGGCGCGATCGTGCTGCCGCACCTGATCTCCAGTCAGATCACCGTGTCCCCCACGGCGACCATCGGCGCGATCGTCGTCGCGATGTGCATCGGCATGGCCTTCGGCGTGTACCCCGCCAGCCGCGCCGCCCGCCTCGCCCCGATCGACGCCCTCCGCAGCGAATGACACTGGGAGTCGCAATGTCCATTCCCCTTCACAAGACGGGCCTCGCGGTGATCACCGGCGCGCTCGTGCTGACGCTCGCCGCGTGCGGTGGCGGCAGCGGTTCGGCCACCAGCAGCCCGACCACGACGCAGGCCGCCCGCCCCAGCCGCGCCAACGTCCCACCCGGGACGTTCGGCACGGCGGCCGCGGTGTCCGGGTCGAACATCGAAGTGCAGAACCGGCAGAGCGGCCAGGTGACCGTCACGTTCAACTCGGCGACGAAGTGGACGGCCACCACGCCCGCGACGCTGGCCGACGTGAAGGTCGGCGGGTGCGTGTCGGTCACGGCCGCGTCCGGTGGGACGCAAGCGAAAGCGTTGACGGCGACGGCGGTGGAGATCACGGCGGCCACGTCGAAGGGTTGCACGGTCGGAGGTGCGTTCGGCGGTGTGGGCGGCGGTGGTGGTTTCGGCAACGGCCGGGGTGGCAGCCGCACGCCCAACCCGAGCCGGCAGCCACGCCCGTCCGGCACGCAGAACCCGGCGAACTTCGGCCGCGCGTTCGGCTCGGTGACAGCGGTCAGCGCGACCGGCTTCACGGTGAAGGGGGTCGCCCGTGGCTCGAACCCGGCGGTCACCACGGTCGTGACGGTCAACTCCGGCACGACGTACACGAAGACGGCCAGCGCCACGGCGGCGGCGCTGGTGGTCGGTGACTGTGTCGCCGCGGTCGGGTCGTCCGACGACACCGGTGCGGTCACGGCGAAGACGATCGCGGTGAGCAAGCCGGGCAAGAACGGCTGCTCGTTCGGGTTCGGCGGTGGCGGGCGCGGATTCCGCGGTGGCACGGGAGGTGGCAATGGCTGACCGGCGCACGATGTGGTTGGCACCGCTGTCCCGCCTACGGCCACTGTCCCGCCTGCGCCCGCAGGCCCGACGTGTCGTCGTCATCGGCGCGGTCGTGGTGGTCGTGGGCGGCGGCGCGGCGGCGGCGTGGGCGGCGACCCGGCAGTCCGACTCGTCGTACCGGGTGGCGACGGCCGGCCCGGCGACGGTGACGAACTCGCTGTCCGCGGTAGGCACCATCCAGCCGGTCACGCAAGCGACGGTGACGTTCCCGGTGTCCGGGCAGGTCGCGTCGGTGTCGGCGAAGGTCGGCCAGCAGGTCACGGTCGGGCAGACGCTGGCGAAGCTGAACACGACGAGCCTGAACAGCCAGGTCAGCTCGGCACAGGCGGCGGTCGCGACGGCGCAGGCGAGACTGGCGACGGACCAGACGAGCCAGACGTCGGTGACGAGCACGTCGAGCCAACAGACGTCGCCGTCGAGCACATCGGGGTCGACGGGGTCGACGGGGTCGTCGGGTAGGTCTGGGTCGTCGTCGGTGAACGGGCTGGTGAAGGGCCTGTCCGGGGACCAGGAGGCGGTCCGGAAGGCGCAGCAGAAGGTGGACGGTGACCTGACGCTGGTGCGGGCGTCGGTGGCGAAGGTCAACGCACAGGGTGCCGCCTGTCAGGAGCTGTTGAACCAGTTGAGTTCCACGTCGTCGGCGGCAACGGCGTCGGCGTCGGCGGCGTCCCCGTCGTCGTCGACCACCACCGAGCCGCCGACCTCGACGACCGGGTCGACGTCGGTGAGCGACTGTGAGACGTTGATCAATGAGGCGCTGGCGGCGGAGAGCGCGGCGGACAAGGACGAACACGCGCTGACGTCAGCGGTGGCGGCGTTGTCCACGGCGTTGAACAAGGTCGTGGCGCAGGTGGGCCAGACGGCGCCATCGTCCGGGTCACACTCGTCCGGCTCCGGCTCCGGTGGTTCCGGCTCCGGCTCGACCGGTCGTGGGTCCGGATCGTCGGGTTCGGGCCGGACCGGCGCGTCGTCCGGCCCGGCATCGGCCGACCAGATCGCGGCGGACCAGGCGTCGGTCGACGCGGCGAACGCGGAGTTGGCTGTGGCGCAACAGAACCTGGCGGCGGCGACCCTGGTGTCACCGATCGCGGGCACAGTCGCGGACGTGACGCTGACGGCGGGCGAGAACTCGTCGTCGGCGCACGTGCTCGTCATCGGCCCGGGCCAGGACGAGGTCACGACGGCGGTCGACGACAACCAGGTAGGCCAGGTGAAACCGGGCCAGCCGGCGACGATCACCCCGGACGGCGCG
>DASZXM010001098.1:0-7294 GCA_035546415.1 Pseudonocardiaceae bacterium | reverse complement strand
CCCGTGCGGCGGCCGGCCGACGCCCGGCGGGAACCGGAGTTGCTGACCCACCGGGACGACGACCTCGCGATGGACAGCACCGACGGCGAGTGGGACGACGGTGAGTGGGACAACGGTGAGCGGGACGACGCCGGTGACGAGCCCGTCGATGATCGCCGGGGCAGGCGGCGGTCCGTGTGGCGCTGGGTGCGGCGGTCGATCTACATCATGATCTTCCTCGCCACGGTCACGCCGGTCGTCGCGTTCTTCATCATCTACCAGGACGTGACGGTGCCCGATCCGCGGACCGTGGCGCTGAGCGAGGCGCAGCCGGTCACCATCTACTACGCCGACGGCTCGGTGCTGACGAAGCTGACCACCGGGACCCGGATCTTCCTCAAGCCCGACGCCATCCCGATCAACGTGCGGCACGCCATCGAGGCCGCCGAGGACGAGACGTTCGAGACCAACAACGGCTTCGACGTCAAGGCCATCGCGCGCAGCGTGCGCAACCACGCCACCGGCGGCACCGGCGGCGGTTCGACGATCACGCAGGAGTACGTCAAGGTCGCCACCGGCAACGACGAGCACACGCTCAGCCGCAAGATCACCGAGGCGGCGCAGGCGTACAAGATGACCAAGACGTACCCCGACAAGAACGACATCCTGGCCGCGTACCTGAACATCGTGTTCTTCGGCCGCGGTGCCTACGGCATCGAGTCGGCCGCGCGCGCCTACTACGGTGTGGACGCCGCGCACCTGGCGCCCGCGCAGGCCGCACTGCTGGCCGGGCTGGTCCAGTTGCCCGGCAAGGCGGCCGACCCCGAGTACCAGCACCGGCGGTTCACGTACGTGTGGGGCCGGATGGCCGCCAACCACTGGATCACCCAGGCCCAGTACACGGCCCAGAAGTTCCCGACACCGATCGCACAGCGGCCCAGCGGGTCGAAGCTGTCCTGGGACCGGCAGTTGATCGTCAACCAGGTCCTGAACGAGCTGCAGGCGGACGGCTGGTCCGAGCAACAGCTGAAGGCGTCGGGTGCGCAGATCTACACGACGATCCAGCCGCGGGCGCAGACCGACGCGGAGGACGCGATCGCCACGACGTTGCGCACGGACGGGAAGTTCACCAACGGCGGGCCGATGGTGGTACCGGGCATCGGCGCCGTCACGGACGACGGCAAACCGGTGTCGGCGAAGAACCCGCAGGTGAAGGCGACCGAGACGGCGGCCCTGGTGTCGATCGAACCGGGCACCGGCGAGATCGTCGCCTACTTCGGTGGGAACAACCCGAAGGCCACCCAGCTGGACATGGCGAACACGGCGCACCAGGCCGGTTCGTCGTTCAAGCCGTACACGTTGACGGCCGGGGTGGAGAACCAGCCGGACAAGATCGGCCTCGACTCGGTGTACGACCCGTCCGGCCCGCAGACCATCGACGGTGTCGTCGTGCACAACTCGGAGGGCGACTCGTGCCCGGCGCCGTGCACGGTCAAGGACGCGATGACGAACTCGATCAACACCGTGTTCTACGAGATGGGCTCCCAGGTCGGCTCGCCCGCCGTGCGCAACGCCGCGTACCAGGCCGGCATCCCGAAGACCGAGGTCGTCAGCGGCAAGCGGGTGCCCAGTCTGATCACCCTGCACACCACGTCCGGCCAGCCGATCGTCGAGGGCGGCATCGCGATCGGCCAGTACCCGGTGCGGCCGTTGGACCAGGCGCAGGGATACGCCACGTTCGCCAACGGCGGCATGTACATGCCGGCGCACTTCGTGCGCAAGGTGACCGACATCGGCGGCCAGCACACCCTCGACCAGTTCAGCACGCCCGCCAAGCCCGCGTTCGACACCGACCCGGCGCGCAGCGCGCAAATCGCGAAGACCGTGACCGACTCGATGACACAGGTGGCCCAGTCGTCCGGGTTCGGGCTGTCCGGCGGCCGGCCGTCGGCCGCCAAGACCGGCACGCAGAACTACGTGGCACCGGACGGCACGAACAACAACTGGAACTCCGACGCGTGGACGGTCGGCTTCACACCGGGCAGCGTGGTCACCGCCGTGTGGTTCGGCCACTACGACCGGCCCGGCCCGCTGTTCGGCTCCGGCAACAACCGCCACGCCGGTTCGAACTCGAACTACTCGGTGTTCGGCCGCGAGGAGCCGGGCGCGATCTGGCAGCGGTACACCGACGCGTACCTGGCCGGCCAGCCGGTGCGGCAGTTTCCGACCACACCGGACGACATCACCGGCGGCTTCGACTTCACCACCGGCCAACCAATCGTCACGACCACCCAGCAGACGCCGGACACGTCGACGTCGCGGACCACCACGACGCCGACGACCACGGAGGTGCCGGCGTCCACGACACACCACCACCACGGGCCGTCGCCGACGGACACGACGACACCGGACACGCCGACCACGACGTGCGAACCGCCCTTCGGCCAGCCGAACTGTGCGGTCGGGCAGGGTGATCCGTGAACGGCGGGGAAGTAGGGTCGTCGTGAGGTGTCCCGTGTGACGACCGGAGGAACGCGATGCGGCGTCCAGCGACCACTGCCACGGCCGCGTGACATGTGGGCCTACCAGTTGACCGCGCCCGGCCGGTTGGACCGTGTCGACGTCCCGGAGCCCACCGGGCTCGCCGACGGGTACGTGCTCCTGCGCACCGTCGCCGGCGGTGTGTGCGGGTCGGATCTGCCGGTTTTCGCCGGGTTGCCCGGTGACACGCATCCCGGGCCGGTCGGGTTCCCGCTGCACGAGGTGGTCGGCGACGTCGTCGCGTCGCGGCATCCGCGGCTGCGGGTCGGCGCGCGGGTCGTCGGGTGGGCGTTGGAGTTCAACGGGATCGCCGAGTACGTCGTGACCCACGGCGACCAGGTGCACGAGTTCACCGCGACCGACGACCCGGTCACGGCCGTCGTCATCCAACCGCTGGCCTGCGTGCTGTACCCGCTGCGCCGGGTGGACGTCGTCGGCCGGCACGTGGCCGTGCTCGGGCTGGGGCCGATCGGGCTGCTGTTCGCCCGGGCCGTCGCGGACGCCGGGGCCCGGCGCGTCACCGGGGTGGACGTCGTGGACCGGCGCGACATGGCCGACCGCTTCCACATCGACGACGTCGTGACCGGGTCCACGGCCGCGTGGTCGGCGTCACTGGCCGACGCCGACCGGCCGGACGTCGTCATCGAGGCCGTCGGCCACCAGACGGACACGTTGCAGCACGCCATCGACGCGTGCGCCGTCGAGGGACACATCCTGTACTTCGGCATCCCGGACGTACGCGTCTACCCGATCGACATGCTCGGCATGCTGCGCAAGAACCTCACGCTGACCGCGGGCGGCACGCTGGACCGGCCCGCGGTGCTGGCCGAGGCCGACGTACGCCTGTCCGCCGACCTGGCCACCTACCGCAGCCTCGTCACGCACGTCCTGCCGTTCGACCGGGTGCAGGAAGCGTTCGAACGGGGACGGGTGCCCAAAACCGGGCAGGCCAAGATCGTCGTGCGGGGATGACGGACGGGCGACGGCCCGCCCTTCATCCCCTGTGGACTCACATGGACGCCCAGAACGCCACCTGGTGGTCGGTCAGGTAGCCGGTGCCCGACACCGAGCACGCGCCGGGCAGGTCGTCGTTCGCCGGGTCCGTCGCGCAGGCCTGTTCCTCGAACCACGTCGGGCTGTTCGCCGTGTAGTGGTGCCACACCGGGTTGCCGTCGCCGTTCGGGTCACCGGTGCGCTGGAAGTTGTTCCAGTAGTCGGTGATCTGGTCGGACAGCGCCAGTTCGTCGTCGGTCAGCGGCAGGGTCTGGCCCAGGTACTCCCACAGGTAGGGCAGGTCGTCGACGTGGGTCGCGCCGAACGGGAACGCCTTGGCCACCGCGTTCGTCTGCTGCAGTCGGAAGATCGACGCGAACTGCGGGGTGTCCTCGACGTGGAACTCGTACGCGTACGTCCGGGTCCACCGGGACAGGTTGTCGTCCAACACCTTCCGGGCTTCGCTGCCCTGGTCGGACTGGATCGTCGCCCACGCGATGCTCGGCGACGGGTAGTCGGCCAGCGGGTACCTCGCCAGGACCGCCGGTGCCGACGAGCCGAACGTCGAGTTCACCAGGTTCGTGTACATGGCGGGCGTGATCGGGTTGCCGGCGTAGTCGTAGGCGCCGAAGACGAACAGGCGGTTCTCGTCGTGCACCTGGCCGTTGATCACCGGCACCCGGTTGATCCGGCCCGTGGTGACCGCGTCGGCCGGGTCGAGCGGGAACGCCGCGCCGCCCAGCGACGGACCGGAGCCGACGCCGGACGCCTGCGCCGCGAGGATCGCCGACGGCGACACGTCACGCAGACACCGCAGGACATCCGCCGCGTTCGCGCACCCCAGCGCCGAGACGACCCGGGCACCGGCCTGTTGGCCCGACGCCGCCGACTGCATCGAGCAGCCGCCGCTCACGATGACGGCCTTCTCGAACAGGCCCTTCGCCGTGGGCGACGCGAGTTGGTCGCACACGGACGCGCCGCCCGCCGACTGGCCGGCGATTGTGATGTCGTGCGGGTCGCCGCCGAACGCGCCGATGTTCCGGCTCAGCCAGCGCAGCGCCGCCTGCTGGTCGAGCAGGCCGAAGTTGCCCGCACCGGTGCCCAGTTGCGGCAGGTTCAGGAAGCCGAGGATGCCGAGGCGGTAGTTGATCGTCACCACGATCGAGTCGTTCTTCTGCACGTAGCGCCGGGGATCGGTGTCCTGTCCGGCGCCGCCGGTGAAACCGCCGCCGTGGATCCACACCAGCACGGGCAGGTCCCGCCGGACGGTGTCGGGTGCGTAGACGTTGAGGTAGAGGCAGTCCTCGGTGAGCTTCGGCGTCTCGTATCCGGGGTCCCAGCCGGTGCCCTGCACGCACCGGTTGCCGAAGTGCGTCGCGTCGCGGGTGCCCGACCAGTGAGCCGCGGGCCGCGGCGCCTGCCAGCGGAACGCGCCGATCGGTGGCGCGGCATAGGGAATGCCCAGCCAGGCGTCGTAGTTGGTGGCGGCCGCGCCGTGCAACCGGCCCTGTGCCACGGAAACCGTGGTGCCGGTGGACGGTCGGCCGGGTGCCTGGCCGGTGGCGTTGCCGGGGACCAGCAGGCCCACCGTGGTCACGATGGCGGCAGCGGCGGAAGTCGCGCCGAGTAAGAGTTTCCGACGAGTGATGTGCATGGCCACTGAACTGCTCCTTCGTTGGAGAGCCAGATTCCTTGCGTGCCAGGCAACGCTAAAATTCAGGGAATCTGATTGTCAATCGTCCGATTTGCGCTAGTCTTGTATCAAATAGTCGGTACAAGATGGCGGTGGTGCGTCGTGTGGGAGCACCTGCTGGTCTTCGCGGTCGTCATGGGGCTGTTCGGGTTGCTGGCCCTGGCGATCCTGTGGCCGACCAGCCGTTCCGGGCGCCGGCTGCTGACCAGGTGGGACGTGCCCGAGCCGACCCGGGACGAGGTCGACGACGCGGTCCGCTACCTGCGGCGGCGGCGGTTCTGGTACCCGTGGCTGTACTTCGCGCTGGCCTGGACCATCGACGACACCCATCTGAAGGGACCGGAGGCGGGCTGGCGCGCGCCCTACCTGCTGGTCCTGCTGTTCGGCGCGCTGATCGCCGAGGTGCTGGCCCTGCGGCCGGCGCGGTCACGGCGGCGGGTGGCGGTCCTGCGGCCCAGACAACTGTCCGACCTGGTGCCCACCTGGGCGCTCGCCCTGCTGGGCATCGTCGCCGGTGTGGCGCTGGTGCTCTGCGTCGCGTCGCTGGCCGGGGTGCCGTGGGCGCGGCACTGGATGCTGGACGTCCGGTTCAGCGTCGTGGCGCTCGTCGTCACCGTCGTGTCGGTGCCGGTCGTCGCACTCGTCGTCCGGCTGGCGCTGCGCAGGCCGGCCGACGGTGACCCGAGGGTCGACGCGGCGCTACGCGCCCGCAGCGCCCGGGTCGCCGTCGGACTGGGCATCGGGACGCTGGGCGCGCTGCTGTCCGGGCCGACGGCGACGGTGGGCTGGATCGTACTGGTCATCGCGCTCGCCGGGTGGATCGCCGTCGTCAGCCCGGCCCGGCCGGCTCGCGTCCGGGTGCCGTGACCGGCCCGCTGGTCGTGGTCGACGCGGCCAGCGGCCTCGCGCCGTGGCGACAGGTGCACGACCAACTCGTCACGCTGATCACGGCCGGCACCCTGGCACCCGGCACCCGGCTGCCCACGATCCGCCAGCTCGCCGGTGACCTGGGCCTGGCCGCCGGCACGATCGCCCGCACCTACCGGGAGTTGGAGGCGCGCGGCTGGGTCACGACCGGCCGGGCGCGCGGCACGGTCGTCGCGGCGTCATCGGACCTGCCGGACCTGCCCGATCCGGCGGCGGCACTGCGGTCGCTGGCCCGCGACTACGCGGCCCGCGCCCGCGCGCTCGGCGCCGACGAGGACGTGGCCGCGCACGCGGTCCGACAGGCCTATCGGGAGGGATAGCGGCCTTCGGCGTGGCCGATGGTGGTTCCGGGGTGCCGCGGGGTCAGGTCGTGGCCCGGGTCAGCCGGTCAGCCAGGGCGCGTAGTTCGGCGCGGACCTCGTCCGACTTCCGGACGGTGAACGGGAGTTCGGTGGCCGCCAGTTGGCCCGCATACCACCGCGGGTTGTCCGTGCTGCCGCGCAACAGGCAGTGCTCACCGTCCGGTCGCAGCCTGCCCAGTGCCGCCGGCACGTGGTGCGACGCCACCGTGATCGGCACGGCGAAGCAAACCTCGACCTCGTAGGTCCAGCCGTCGGTCAGGTGTTCCTCGACCTCCCGTGGCGGGTCCAGGCCCTCGGGCACGGTGAACGTGTCCTCGGTCGGCTCGACGTGCAGCACCCGGTCCAGCCGCAGCACCCGGCGGGCGTCGGCAGTGTGCGACCAGCACAGCAGGTACCAGCGGCCGTGCCGCACCACGACCGCCCACGGGTCGACCAGCATCTCCCGGCCCTCCGGGCTCCGCGAGCGGTAGCGGATGCGCAGCCGGCGACTGCCTTCGCACGCCTGCGCCACCGTGGCCGTGACCTGCGGGTCCGGGCTCGCGGCCGCGTCGCTCGGGTTCCGCGCGCTGACCCGCCGCATCGCCTCGACCGGCGCGGCCGACGCCGCCGGCAGCACCCGCACGATCTTGCCCAGCGCCGTGGCCACCGGGTGGTCACCGTCGATCGCGCCGTGCCACCCCCGCAGCACGGCCATGACCAGGCCCAACGCCTCTGGCGCGCTGAACATCAGCGGGGCCAGGCGCAGCCCCCGGCCGATCCGGTACCCGCCGTACGGGCCGCTGACCGACTCGATCGGGAT
>DASZXM010001097.1:0-4612 GCA_035546415.1 Pseudonocardiaceae bacterium | reverse complement strand
TCCGGGAGGTCAAGATCGGATTCGTATATTTCCCCAGATTCGTATGGTTGCCGATCCTTGGCGCGGTCGTGACCGCGGTCCTGGGTGGCCCGTGGTGGGTGCCGCTGAGCTGTTTCGCCGTCATGGTCATGGGCTATGCCTGGTCCACGTTGGCGACCGGCGTGCTCGTCTATTTCTCCTGGGGCACGTGGTGGATGGCGGTCCCGTTGGTATTCTTCGTCGGCAGCACGATCCAACGGATGCTGGAAACCCCCTGGCGGCTTCGCCAGCGTGGCATGCGATCGCTCGAACGGTACATCCGGACCAACAGGCAACGAGACCTTCGCCGGGCCGTCATGACGCTCCAACGCGCGCTCACCGTGGCGCGACCGGGCGACCCGAATCGCGCCATGTATGCGTGCAACTACGCGAGTTCCCTGGTCGCCTTCCACGAGTGCCGTGGCAAAGCCGACCTGATCGAGCTCGCCGAGCGCCTGTGCCGGGAAGCCCTGGCCGCCGTTCCCTCCGACCACCCGCACCGGGTCGTGTGTCTGAACAGCCTCAGTGGCGTACTCCGGTCGCGGCAGAAACGCGAGAACGACCCCGCGTTGGTGGCGGAGATCGTCCAGCTTGCCCGTGACGCCGTCAGTGCACCCCACGACGACGACGAGAACCTGGCGCTCATGACCAATCTCGGCCAGGCACTGGCGATGTCGTACTCGCAGGACCAGGACCCCGCGACATTGGCGGAAGCCGTCCGGGTCTGTCGTGCTGCGGTGGCTGCCGCGCCACCCGGCTTCGAGTATGCGTCCGGCCTGCTGAACAACCTCCATGTCGTCCTGCTGTATTCCTACTCGGTCACCGGCGAGAAGGCAGCGCTGGAAGAAGCCGTCCAGCTGGGCCGTCACATGGTCGCCGCAGCCCCGCCCGGCTCCTGGTTGACCGACTCGTTGCTGGCGGATCTGGCCGGCGCGCTACTCGCGTTGTTCGAGCGAACGAGGCGCGCGGAATTGCTCGACGAGGCCGCCAAGCTGGCGCGTGGTGCCATTGCCGCGTGTCCGCCCGACCACCCGGAGCGGGCGATGTTTCTCCGCACGCACGGCCATGTGCTGTGGACGGCGGCCGAGTACGGGAATCGACCGCACCTGGCCGACGAGGCGGTGGCCGCACTGCGCGAGGCGATCGAGGCGCTCCCCGAGGACCACCCCATGCGAGTCGGTTACATGAACGACTTCTGCGCTGCCCTGGTGACGTCGTACACGGTGCACAAGAGACCAGATGACGTGACCGAGGCGGTGCGAGTGGGACGGCAGGCCGTCGCGCCCGCACCACATGACGAACCCGACCGCGCTCTGGGGTTACTGCGGTTCGGGCTGGCATTGGAGGCTCAGTACGACCACGTAGCCGACGCTGCCGTGCTGACCGAGTCCTGCCATGTCTGTGCCGAGGCGGCTCACAGCACATCCGCACCGATCCACATCAGAGCCATGGCCGCGCAGAAAGCCGCCCAGCTCTACATCCGCGCGCAGGACTACCGCGCCGCCCTGGAAATGGCCGAGCTGGCGGTCAGCCAGATCCCGCGGACCGCACCGCGGCAACTCGGGATCGACGACCGCGTGCACCGGGCGGTCAACCTGGCGGGCCTGGCCGGAACGGCGGCGGAGGCCGCGATCGGGGCCGGCGAGCCCGGACGGGCCGTGGAGCTGCTGGAGCAAGCGAGAGGTGTCGTCCTGGGCGGACTGTTCGACACCCGCGGGGACGTCACCGAACTGCACTCCCGTGCTCCTGACCTGGCTCGGGAACTGGACGACCTGGTCCGCGCGTTGGACCGGGCGGATCAGGCGCCGGACGCGCTGAACCGGTTCGCCGGAACGAATCACGAAACAGTGAGTGAGCTGCGCGCTCGATCGGGTCGGCAGTGGGACGAGTTGCTCGCGCGCATCCGAGAACGTCCGGGGCTGCGGGACTTCCTGGCCCCACCACCGATCGGACGACTTCGCGAGCAGGCGATCGAGGGACCGGTCATCTATGTGGTCGCCCACCGCGAACACGGCAGCGCACTGATCGTCACCGACGATCCGACAGAGCCGGTCGTCGTGGTTGACCTGCCCCTACTCACTCAGCAGGCGGTGGACGACCAGGTCGCCGCGCTTCGTGACGCCTGCCACGAGGCGACCGAAGCGGAAGCAGTCAGCCGACGTCGGCAGGCCCAGCGGGACACGCTGAACGTCTTCGAATGGCTGTGGGACGCCGTCGCCGCGCCGGTTCTGGACGCCGTCCATCTCGCGGCTTCCCCGACCGACGGTCGATCGTGGCCGAGGATCTGGTGGTGCCCGGTCGGTTCGTGCGCATTCCTGCCGCTGCACGCCGCAGGCCGCCACGCCGACGGCGGGTGCGACACCGTGATGGACCGGGTTGTGTCCTCCTACACGACGACGGTCCGCGCACTCGCCCACGCCCGCGATTCCCGGTCCGGCAGGCGTGGTGCGCGGTCCACCCTGGTCGTGTCCGTTCCGGACGCCCCGGAGACCACTCCACTGCCTGGCGCGACCGCCGAAGCCGACCTCCTGGGCCGGCTGCTGCCAGCCGCCACGATCCTGCACTCACCCGACCGGGCCGCCGTCACCGCAGCCCTGCCCCACCATGAGATCGCGCATTTCGCCTGCCACAGCGTCGCCGACACAGCTACACCGGCCGACAACCGCCTGCTGTTGCGCGACCACCTCTACCAGCCGCTGACGGTGACCGCCATCAGCCGCCTCCGTCTTGACCGCGGCGAACTGGCCTACCTGTCCGCATGCAGCACCACCGCCACCCCGATGCGCCACGCCGACGAGGCGGTGCACGTCACAGCCGCCTTGCAGTTGGCGGGCTACCGCAGCGTCGTCGGCACCCTCTGGCCGATCAACGACCGCGCCGCTGTCACCGTCGCCGAGGAGTTCTACACCGAACTCGCCCGCCTGAGCGGCACCACCCTGAACCCCGCGACGGCCGCGATAGCCCTCCACCACGCCGTCCGCGTCCACCGGGCCCGTTATCCGGCTCTCCCCACACGCTGGGCCGCCCACATCCACCACGGCGTATAGACATCGCTCAGACCCACGCGGCGTCGGGCCGCGGCCACGTCCGTGCCGGCGCCGCGGGCTTGTCCTGCGATCCAGCCGGACCAGTGCGTACACCGTGTCGCGCTCGGGCCGCGCGAGCAGCCTGGCCACCAGTCGCGCTGGTCACGAACCAGGCAGTCACCGAGTGGCGGTACCTACTCGTTGGTAGGTCAGGGCTGGGTGACCGATGCGTCCACCGCCGCGTCCCGCAGGATCGCCCGCAACCTGCCGACCTCCAGCGGGGCCAGAACGGCTGTCTCGCCGGGCGGCGCCACCAACACGATGTGTCCGCCGCTGGCGAACACGGTCAGTTCCCGCTTGCGACCAGCCACGTCGCGGCAGTCGACGGACCATTCCCTCCGCGCCGTCATACGCGCCAACCTCCCACCCCGTCGCGTGCTGCGCCCACCTGGTGTCTCCCGTCCGCGCCATTCATCGCAAGGGACGTCCGCGCCACGTTCGCATGACGCCGGCCAGAGCCGATTCGCCCTGCCACTGAGCAATCGTTTCTACCTCGGCAAGCGTCACACAAGGGTGAATCGATCGTGTGGGCGGGTGATCATTGCGTGTCGCGAATGCGCAGTGTGGTCAACCGGTTTCGGGCTGCGGATGCTCGTCGGTGGACTGTCTACAGTGCAGTCCGATCCGGTGTGCCATCGCTACTGGTCAGCGGGCTGATCAATGCGGGCCGCCCGGGATCGCCGCGATTCGGCGGCGTGCCGGCCGCCGCGGTTCCAGAGAAGGTGATCAATCGGACTTAGAGTCGTTTTCGGGCGTAAATGTCATCAGTTGACGTGTGCGGGATCACCCATTTCGCCGAACTGGCCCTCGGTTACTGGTTGATAACGAAAGTCGGATCAGGCGTCGTCCAGCCAACCGAGCGCCGCGCCGACCATCGCGGACACAGCCGTGTCGATCGTCGGTTCCAGCAGCGGCGCGAAGAACGGGGAGTGGTTGCTCGGGATGTCGGTGTCCCGCGTGCCGCGCTGCTCGGCGGCCAGGAACGCGGCCGGCTCCACACCGCCGAACAGCCAGTAGCACAGCGGCACACCGGCCGCCGTGGCGAACGTGCCCACATCCTCGCTGCCGGTCACCGCGCCCGGATCGACCACGAAATCGGCCCCCAGCACGCCGCGCAGCGCGGCCATCGTGTGCTCGGTCGCCGCGGGATCGTTGACCAGCACCGGAAACGAGTCGATCACCGTGATGTCGGGCTCCTGCGGCGCGCCCGACGCGGCCGCCTCGGCGTTGATGATCCGCCGCACGGCCGCCAACACGCGGTCGCGCACGGCGGGCGTGTAAGAGCGGATGTTCAGCTGCAGCACGGCCTCGTCCGGAACGATGTTGTCCGCGGTGCCGGCGTGCAGCGAGCCGACCGTGACCACGGCCGTGTCCTTGCCGGCGATCTCCCTGGCCACAACGGTTTGCAACCGCAGCACGGTCGCGGACGCCATGACGATCGGGTCGACCGTGGTCTCCGGCCGGGAACCGTGGCCACCCTTGCCGATCATGCGGACCGACAACGAGTC
>DASZXM010001096.1:0-4896 GCA_035546415.1 Pseudonocardiaceae bacterium | reverse complement strand
CCCTCCACGCGGCCCACCGACGTCAGGCCCAGGCGGTCGCACACCGCGATCATCGCCTGTTCGACGCGCCGGACGTAGTTCACCACGTCGATCGGGTTCGCCAGTTTCACGATCGGGTAGCCGACCAGCTGCCCGGGGCCGTGCCAGGTGATCTTCCCGCCGCGGTCGACGCGGATCACCGGGCTGCCGTCCAGCGGCATGTCCTCCGGCTCCGTGCGCTTGCCCGCCGTGAACACCGGGTTGTGCTGCAACAGCAACAGCGTGTCGCGGCCGACGCCGTCCGCGCGCGCTTCCGCCAGTTCGCGCTGCAGATCCCACGTCGCCTGGTAGTCGACGGTACCCAGCAGCCGAACGTCCATCGGATCGGCCGACTCACGGCAGGAAACAGTCACGAACCGACACTACGCCACCGCGTCCAACGCCTCCCGCAGCGACTGGTGCGTGAACCGGAAACCCGCTCGCTCCAACGCCCTGGGCACCGCCCGCTGTCCGGCCAGCACACCTTCGTCGGCCAATTCGCCCAGGGCCGCCCGCAGCACGAAGCCCGGCACCATCCACGGCGTGGGCCGGTGCAGCGCGTCGCCCAACGCCTTGGTGAACTCGGCGTTGGTCACCGGTGCCGGGCCGGTCAGGTTGACCGGGCCGGCCAGCGTGTCGTGCTCCACGGCGAACCGGATGGCGGCGATCTCGTCGTCGAACGAGATCCACGGCATGTACTGCCGGCCGCTGCCCAGCCGCGCACCCAGGTACAGCGAGAACACCGTGCGCAACGGCGGCAGCAGACCACCGTGCCCGCTGAGCACCAGGCCGGTGCGCAACAGCACCACCCGCGCACCCGCCTCGGCAGCGGCCGCCGTGGACCGTTCCCACTCCTCGCACAGCGTTGCCAGGAAACCCTTGCCGACCGGCGCGGACTCGTCGACCAGCGCGTCACCCGTGTCGCCGTAGAAGCCGACCGCCGACGCGTTGACCAGGGCCCGGACGCCGTTCGACGCGACGGCGCCGGCCAGCACCTCCGTCGGCGTGAAACGGCTGTCCCGGATGGCCTGTTTGCGTTCCGCCGTCCACCGCTTGTCCGCGACTCCGACGCCGCAGAGGTTCACGACCACGTCCACGCCGGCCAGCGCGTCCGGCTCCAACCGGCCCGCGGGCGGGTCCCACTGCCGCTCGTCGGCTGCCGCCGCCTCGCGCCGCACCAGCCTGGTCACCTCGTGACCGGCTCTGCGCAGCGCCGCGACGAGCGCCGTGCCGATGAACCCCGACGAACCGGCGACCACCACACGCATGACCCGATCGTCGCCGACTCAAGGCCCGGGCGCGAGTCGGCCCCCTGTGACACTGATCATCACAGGGGGCCGACAATCGTTGCTACAGGCCGAGATCGGCCGCGAACTCGCCTTCCTGCAACCGGCTCTTGACGGTGGTCAGGAAGCGGCCCGCGTCGGCACCGTCCACCAGGCGGTGGTCGTACGTCAGCGACAGGTACATCATCGAGCGGATCGCGATCGTCTCGTCGTTGTCCTCGTCGGACACCACGACCGGCCGCTTCACCACGACACCGACCCCCAGGATGCCGACCTGCGGCTGCTGGATGATCGGCGTGTCGAACAGCGCGCCGTTGCTGCCCAGGTTGGTCAGCGAGAACGTGCCGCCGGACAGCTCGTTCGGCTCGATCTTGTTGGTCCGCGCCCGGTTCGCCAGGTCGGCGATCTTGTGCGCGAGACCGGCCAGGTTCAGGTCGCCCGCGTCGTGGATCACGGCGTTGAGCAGGCCGCGCTCGGTGTCGATCGCGATACCCAGGTGCTCGGCACCGTGGTAGGTGACCGTCTTGGCTTCCTCGTCGATCGACGCGTTCAGCTTCGGGTGCTGCTTCAGCGCCTCGACCACGGCCTTCGCGAAGAACGGGAGGAACGTCAGCTTGACGCCTTCCCGCTGCTCGAAGTCCGCCTTGGCCCTGGCCCGCAGCTTCGCGACCCGGGTGACGTCCACCTCGACGACCTGGGTGAGCTGCGCCGACTGCTGCAGCGACTCCCTGGTCCGCTGCGCCACGATCTGCCGCAGCCGGGACAGCTTCTGCGTCGTACCACGCAGGCCGGCGTCCGCACCGGCAGCAGGCGCGGCAGCCACCGGAGCGGCGGCCCTGGCGGGCGCCGCGGCCGCGGGGGCCGGTGCCGCCTTCGCCTTGTTCCGCTCCTCGACGGCGGCCAGCACGTCCTGCTTGCGGATACGGCCACCGACACCGGTGCCCTTGACCGAGGACAGGTCGATGTCGTTCTCGCTGGCCAGCTTGCGCACCAGCGGCGTGACGTACGGGGCGTCGTCGGACGTCTTCGACCCGTTCGTCATCTCCTGCGGCTGCTGGGCCTGCGTCGGCCATGCCTGCGTCGCCGGGGCCTGCTGAGCCGGAGGCTGCTGGGCCGCGGCGGCCTGCTGAGCGGGCGCCGGCTGGGCCTGGGTCTGCTGAGCAGGGGCGGCCTGCTGGGCGGCGGGCTGCTGGGCGGGCTGCCGTTCCGGCTTCGCCTCCGGCTGCGGGGCCGGCTTCGGCTGTTCCTGCTGCGCCGGAGCCGCGTCACCACTGCCGATCACGGCCAACTGGCCGCCGACCTCGACGGTGGCGTCCTCGGCGGCCGTGATCGCCATTACCGTGCCGGCCACCGGCGACGGGATCTCGGTGTCCACCTTGTCGGTGGACACCTCCAGCAGCGGCTCGTCCACGTCGACGTGGTCGCCGACCTGCTTGAGCCACCGGGTGACGGTGCCCTCGGTGACGCTCTCGCCGAGCGCCGGCATGACGACCGGGGTGCCGCCGTTGGACGCCGGCTGGTCGGCCGGTGCCGGGGCGGGCGCCTGCTCGGGAGCCTCGGCCTGCGCCGCGGGCGCCTGCTGAGCCGGTGCCTCCTGAGCCGGTGCCTCCTGGGTGGCGGCGGGCTGCTCTGCTGCCGGTGCTTCCTGGGTGGTCGGGGACGACCCGCCCTCGGCGCTGTCCGCGATCACCGCGAGCTCGGCGCCGACCTCGACGGTCTCGTCCTCGCTCACGACGATCTTCTGCAGTACGCCGGCCGCCGGTGAGGGGATCTCGGTGTCCACCTTGTCGGTGGACACCTCCAACAGCGGTTCGTCGACCTCGACGGACTCGCCCTCCTGCTTGAGCCACCGGGTGACGGTGCCCTCGGTGACGCTCTCGCCGAGCGCCGGCATCTGGACGGAGAAGGCCATGGTGTCGCTGACTCCTCGTGCTCGTGCCTAAAAGTTTTCTCAGCCGTGCACGTGCAGCGGCTTGCCGGCCAGTGCGAGGTGGGCCTCGCCGATGGCCTCGGTCTGCGTCGGGTGCGCGTGGATCAGTGGCGCGACGTCCTCGGGGAACGCCTCCCAGTTGACGATCAGCTGGGCTTCGCCGACCAGTTCGCCGACCCGCTCGCCGACCATGTGCACACCCACGACGGGACCGTCGGGTGCCTTGACCAGCTTGACCGCACCCTGGGTGCCCAGGATCACGGACTTGCCGTTACCGGCCAGGCTGTAGTTGTAGGTCGTTACGCCCGCGCCGTACCGCTCCTTCGCCGCCGCCTCGGTCAGTCCGACCGACGCGACCTCCGGGTTGCAGTACGTGACGCGCGGGATGCCGCTCTCCTCGATCACGCGGGGCTCCAGCCCGGCGATCTGCTCCGCGATGAAGATGCCCTGCGCGAAGCCGCGGTGCGCCAGTTGCAGCCCGGGCACGATGTCACCCACGGCGTACACGTTCGGCAGGTTCGTGCGCAGCCGCTCATCGGTCAGCACGAAACCGCGGTCCATGTTCAGCCCGGCCTGTTCGTAGCCCATGTCGGCGGTGTTCGGGCCACGGCCGACGGCCACCAGCAGCAGGTCCGCCTCCAGCTGGTCACCGGACTCCAGGCTCACGGTGACGCCGGACTCGGACTGCGTCGCACCGGTGAACCGCACGCCCGTCTTGAACGCGATGCCGCGCCGGCGGAACGCCCGCTCCAGCACCTTCGACGACGACTCGTCCTCCAGCGGCACCAGGCGGGGCAGCGCCTCCACAATGGTCACCTCGGCGCCGAACGAGCGCCACACGCTGGCGAACTCCACGCCGATCACGCCGCCGCCCAGGACGATCACGCGCTCGGGGATGTAGTCCAGGTTCAACGCCTGCTCGCTGGTGATGACCCGGCCGCCGATCTCCAGACCCGGCAGGGACTTGGAGTAGGAACCGGTGGCGAGCACGACGTTCGTGCCGGTGACGGTCCGGCCGTCGACCTCGACGCCGTTCGGCGCGACGAACCGCCCGGTGCCTTCGATGACCTGCACCTTGTGCGCCTTGAACAGGCCCTGCAGGCCCTTGTACATCTGGTTGACGACCCGGTCCTTGTAGGAGTTGACGCCGTTGATGTCGACGCCCTCCAACGAGGACTTGATGCCGAGCTTGTCACCCTCACGGGCGTAGTCGGCGGCCTCGGCGGCGTGCAGCAGGGCCTTGGTCGGGATGCAACCGCGGTGCAGGCAGGTGCCGCCGAGCTTGTCCTTCTCGACGAGGATGACGGACAGGCCCAGCTCCGCCGCGCGGAACGCGCACGCATAGCCGCCAGACCCGCCGCCGAGGATCACAAGGTCGGCGTCGGTCACGGAAACTCCCTCGCAGGCAAACTTGATCGGTGGGGTTGCTGTTCGCGCCGGTCGGGCGCGGCAACACACGCCATCTTGTCACTACCTCAGGCATTCTTGCGAAGTGGGGAGTCAGGCCGACCAGGAGGTGTGGAGCATGGGCTTGTTCGACGCGGTGCGCGGGCGGCGTCGGGCCAGGGGTGGGCGCCGCCCGGATCCGAAAGACAACGCCTATCTGAGGTCATGGGCCGAGGAGAGACGCGGCGTCGAGGGTTTCGTCGAGCCGCGAACGAC
>DASZXM010001095.1:0-1563 GCA_035546415.1 Pseudonocardiaceae bacterium | reverse complement strand
CGCCGAACGCGAACGTGTTGGACAGCGCCGCGCGCACTCCTTGGACGCGCGGCGCGCCGCGCACGTGGTCCAGGTCGCACGCCGGGTCCGGATCGGCCAGGTTGTGCGTCGGCGGCAGGATGCCGCGGCCGACCGCCAGTGCCGTCGCGGCCGCCTCGACGGCGCCGGACGCGCCCAGCAGGTGCCCGGTCACGGCCTTGACCGAGCTGACGGCCGGAGCGTGCGCACCGAACACGGTCCGGATCGCGACGGTCTCGGCGACGTCGCCGAGCGTCGTGCTGGTGCCGTGCGCGTTCACGTAGTCCACATCGGATGGTGTGAGGCCGGCGTCGGCGATGGCCCTGCGCATCGACGCGATGGCACCGGCGCCGTCCGGCCGCGGCTTCGTGGGGTGGAACGCGTCCGTCGACGCGCCCCAACCGATGACGTCGGCGTAGCCGGTGGCTCCGCGGGCGGCGGCGAAGTCGGCGCGTTCCACGACGAAGACGCAGCCGCCCTCGCCGAGCACGAAACCGTTGCGCCGCTTGTCGAACGGCCGGCTCGCCGCCGTCGGGTCGGCCCAGTCGCGGGCCAGGGCGCGGGCGTTGGTGAACGCCGCCGCGATCGTCGGGAGCAGTGGCGCCTCGCCCGCGCCGCACACCACGACGTCGGCCTCGCCGCCGCGGATCAGCCGCACGGCCTCCACCAGTGACTGCGCGCCGGCCGCGCACGCCGTGACCAGCACCGCGCTGTACCCGCGGATGCCGTGTTTGATGGCGATCCGCGCGGCCGCCATGTTGCACAGCATCCCGGGCAACAGGTACGGGCTGACGGCCGGCCGGCCGCGCTCCCGGCGGGCGACGGCGTACTCCTCGTACGTCTCGAAACCACCGCCGCCCGGGGACACGACGACCGCGACCCGCTCCGGATCGACGTCGTCACCGACGGCCAGCCGGGCGTCGGCGATCGCGTCGTCGGCCGCTGCCATGGCCAGCAGCACGAACCGGTCCACGCAGCGCGCCTCGGTGGCCGGCAGCACCTCGCCCGGGTCGACGTCCGGGGCGATGCCGGCGACGTCCAGCCAGCCGGCCGCCGGATGGCCCTGCGGTGGCGTGCGCAGGCCGGATCGGCCGGTGCACAGCGCGTCGAAGACGTCGTCCACCTTGCGGCCCACCGGGGTGACCAGCCCGATGCCGGTGATGGTGGCGTTCACCGCGCACCCTGCTTCTGCAACTCGCGCAGCCGGACCTTGCGCACCTTGCCGGTGGGGCCCAGCGGGATCGACTCGTCCGCGACCACCGACACCCGCCGCACGGTCGTGGCGACGTGCGGGTCCAGCGCCGCCAGCACGCGGGTGGTGCGATCGTCGGCCGGGTCGGCGCCCGCGACCAGTTGCAGCAGCACGTCGGTGACGACACGGCCGTCCTCGCGGACCGCACTGACCGTGCAGTCGACCACGTCCGGGCACGCGGCGAGGATCCGCTCCTCCGACATCGCCGTGAACAGCCGCCTGCCCTCGCCCAGGTCGACCGAGTCGACCAGGCGGTCCAGGTGGTAGAAGTAGCCGTCCGCATCGCGGTACAT
>DASZXM010001094.1:0-2412 GCA_035546415.1 Pseudonocardiaceae bacterium | reverse complement strand
ACCCGGACGAAAGCTTCGCCGACGGGTTGCGCACCGTGATCGCCGGCATCGACGTCGTCGTGTTCGGCCGCTGAACGCCGGAATTCGGCCACGTCACCGAGACCGCACCCGGATATCCTCGGTGGCATGGCGAGCGGCGCGATCGACAGCGTGGAGATCGAGTCGGAGGACGGCACCGCGATCGGGTACGAGGCCACCGGTGAAGGTCCCGGCATCGTCGTCGTCCACGGCACGTTCCGCGCCGGCCGCCACTACCGGGCGCTGGCCACGGAGCTGGCCGACACGTTCACCGTCTACTCGATGGACCGGCGCGGCAGGGGAAGCAGCGGCCCGCAGGGCGAGGACTACGACATCGACAAGGAGTGCGCCGACCTGATCTCCGTGATGGAGCACACCGGTGCCACCATGGTGTTCGGCCACAGTTACGGCGGGCTCGTCGCGCTGGAGACCGTCCTGCGCCGGCCGGACGCGCAGATCACCAAACTCGCCCTGTACGAACCGGCCCTCTCGATCGGCGGCACCATCGACACCGGATGGCTGCGCGAGTTCGACCACGCCGTGGCCAACGGGCGCACGGTCGACGCCGTGACCCGCATGATCAATGGCATGGACCTGGCAGGCCCGCTCCGGCACCTCCCGCAGGGCCTGCGCAGGGCGCTGACCCGGGTGGCGTTGCGCGGGGAACTGATGACCGACGCCGCCGCGCTGCTGCCGACGGTGCACGCCGAGATGATCGTGGTGCGCGAGCTGAACTCGTCCGGCGCCCGCTACACGACGATCGAGACCGACACGCTGGTGCTGTCCGGCGCCCGCAGCCCGGAGTACCTGCACACGGCCGTCGACGTGCTGCACGCCGGCATCCGTGGCGCGCGGGCGGCGACCGTGCCCCAGGCGTCGCACAACGGTCCGGACATGGACGCGCCGCGGGAGGTCGCCCGGCATTTGCGCGGCTTCTTCGGGTCGGCAGGCGGATGAGCCGGCAGCGCGACCTCGGCCGGGTGCGGCACCGGGTGGACACCGGCATGGCCGAGGTGGTCGCCGACGCCGGCGGCCACACACTCCTGGTCGACGGCATCCCGCAGTCCCATGTGGACCTCGACGACCCGACCCGCCTCGCGTTCGACTACGTGCGCAGGCTCGCGCACATCGTCGACCTGGTCGTACCCGGACCGCTGCGCGTGCTGCACCTGGGCGGCGGTGCGCTGACCCTTCCCCGCTACGTGGCCGCGACCCGACCGGGTTCCGGGCAGCAGGTGGTGGAGATCGACGGCGCGCTGCTGGACCTGGTCCGGCGGGAACTTCCGTTGCACCGCAACGCGAAGATGCGCCTGCGCACCGGTGACGCGCGGGATGTGCTGGCCCGCGCGCCGGAGGCCGCGTTCGACCTGGTCGTGGTGGACGTGTTCGCCGACGGCCGGATGCCCGCCCGGGTGTCGTCGGCGGAGTTCGCCGGACTGGCCGCGCGTGCGCTGCGACCGGGCGGCGTGCTGGCCGTGAACCTGACCGACGGCGGTGGCCTCGCGTTCGCCCGCGCCCAGGTGGCGACGGTGCGGTCGGTGTTCGAGCACGTCGCGTTGATCGCGGAGCCGACCGTGCTGGCCGGGAAGCGCTTCGGGAACCTGGTGCTCGCGGCGAGCGCCGTTGCGCTGCCGGTCGACGGTTACGTGCGGCGGACGGCGTCCGACCCGTTCCCCGGCCGCGTGCTGCACGGCCCGGAACTGGACCGGTTCACGGCGGGCGCGAAGCCGGTCACCGACGAGTCCGCCGTCGCGTCGCCCGCCCCACCCGGCGCGCTGTTCACGGGCTGACGCGGGCGTCCGGCGTGTCCCGATTCGCTACCCTGACCGCAGGGAGGTGCGGAATGGGGTCACGGACACTGCCCGGCTCGCTGGCCGGGAAGGCCTATCTCCTGGGCTACGACCTCGGGCGGCAGAAGGCGACCGGCGGCGAACTGGCACAGGTGGTGCGGGGTGCCGTGATCGCCGAACTGAACCTGCGCGGCTGTCTGACCCCCGATGAGGGCAAGGTCCGCGCGTCCGGCACCGAGCGCACCGGCGACCCGGTGCTGGACGACGTGCTGCGCGGCATGAGCGAGGACAAGCCGCGCTCGTGGCGGTCGTTGGTGCGGCGGAACGCGAGCAAGACGCTGTGCGCCGTGCGGCGGCAACTCGCGTCGGCCGGTGTCGTCACCGTCGAGGCCGACCGGGTGCTGGGCATCTTCCCTCGTACCACGGTCACGGTCCCCAACCCGGAACCGGTGCGGAAGCTCCAGGAATCCGTGCGCACCGTCGTGTCGGGCACCGGCCGGGTGTCCACTGAGGACGCGGTGCTGGTCGCACTGGCCGACGTCGGCCAGCTGAACCCGACGCTGCCCCGAAGCGACCGCAAGGCCCATGCCGCGCGGATCAAGGA
>DASZXM010001093.1:0-17398 GCA_035546415.1 Pseudonocardiaceae bacterium | reverse complement strand
GTGGCCAGCGCGGTACCGGCGAGCGCCGTCGGTGGCGTGTAGGGACAGTGCGGGCCCGCGGTGGTGTCGAACGTCGGCCGGTCGGCCTTGGTGTACTTCTTGACCGGCGGGACGATGTGCAGGATCACGTGTGCGCCCGGCTGGTTGCTGCCCGCGCCGAACGCGGCGTTCCCCACCGGGATGTAGTCCTGCAGTGCCCTGGCCAGGCACGGGAACTCACTGGAGTAGGTGGCCAGCGTCCGCAGCGTCGGCAGGCTCGTCGCGGACAGGCCGATGATGTTCTGCTGGTTGCCGTTCACGAACCCGCCGACGACGTTCGACATCGCCGTCACCGACGTGAACAGGTTCTCCAGGTCCTGGCGCTGGTCGACGATCGTCTGGCTGGTGGTGACCAGCGACGTGAGCCCGTCGACGATCTGCGGCGCGGCCGTCGAGTAGTTCCGTGCCACGGTGGCCAGCTGGGCGAAGTCGGACGACAGCTGCGGCACCTGCGGGGCGAGTTGGTCCAGGTAGCCGCCGACGACGTGCAGCGTCCTGGCGAGATCGTCGCCGCGGCCGCGCAACGCCTCCGCGATCGAGCCCAGTGTCGCGGACAGCTTGCCCGGCTGCACCGCCTCCAGCACCGGCTGCATGTCGTCGAACAGCTTCTCCAACTGGACGGTCTGCACCGACCGGTCCTGCTGTAGCACGTCGCCGGAGCGCAGCGAACCGCTCGGCGCCGCCGGCAGCAGCAGGTTGACGTACCGCTCGCCGAACAGCGTCTTGGGCAGGAGCTGCGCGGTCAGGTTGGCCGGTAGTCCGTCCACCTTGGATGGATCGAGGCGCAGGCGGAGCTCGGCGCCGTCGCCCCGCGGGGTGATCGAGTCGACCTCGCCGACGATCACGCCGCGCACCTCGACGTCCGACCCCTGTTGCAGGGAGTCGCCGATGTTCCCGGTGCGCAGCGAGACCGTGGTGTACGTCGTGAACTGGTGCCGGAACACCATGATCGACAGGGCGACCAGCAGCACGATCACCGCGAGGTACGTGACCCCCACGATCGCCTCGCGGACCAGCTTCGCGTTCATCCGGCGACCCGCACCGTCGTCGTCGAACCCCACAGCGCCAGGGAGAGGAAGAAGTCCAACAGGCTGATCGTCACGATCGCCACGCGCACCGCCCGGCCCACGGCCAGCCCGACGCCCGCCGGGCCGCCCCGCGCCGTGAAGCCGTAGAAGCAGTGGATCAGCACCACGATCACCGCGAACATCAGCACCTTGAGGAACGACAGCAGGATGTCCACCGGCGGCAGGAACATCCAGAAGTAGTGGTCGTAGGTGCCGGCCGACTGCCCGTAGAACCACACCGTGACGAACCGTGAACCGGCGTACGACGTGAGCAGCCCGACGACGTACAGCGGGATGACGGCGACGAACGCGGCGATCAGCCGACAGGTGACCAGGTACGGCATGCTGCGCACCGCCATCACCTCCAGGGCGTCGATCTCCTCGGCGATGCGCATCGAACCGAGTTGCGCGGTGAACCCGCACCCGACCGTCGCGGACAGCGCCAGCCCCGCGACGAGCGGCGCGATCTCCCTGGTGTTGAAGTACGCCGAGATGAACCCGGTCAGCGTGGACGTGCCGAGTGCGTTCAGCGCCGAGTAGCCCTGCATGCCGACCACGGCGCCGGTGGCCAGCGTCAGGCACACCATCACGCCGATGGTGCCGCCGATCACCGCGAGCGCTCCGGAGCCGAAGCTCACCTGGGCCAGCAGCCGCACGACCTCGCGCGGGTAGCGGCGCAGCGCCCGTGGCGCCCACGCCACGGCCCGCAGGTGGAAGATCAGCTGGGCGCCGAGATCGGCGAGACCGACGATCGGCCGCGCCACGGCCGGCAGGCCACTGGGTCGTTCGAGTTGTCCGGACATGCCACTACATGCCCTTGCTCGGCACGAGTTGGAGGTACAGCGTGGTGAGGATCAGGTTCACCAGGAACAGCAGGATGAACGTGATGACCACCGACTCGTTCACGGCGTCCCCGACGCCCTTGGGCCCCGGCCGCGGGTGCAGGCCGCGGTAGGACGCGATGACCGCGGCGAGGAACCCGAAGATCACCGCCTTGATCTCGCCGATCCACAGGTCGGGGAGTTGGGCGAGTGCGTTGAAGCTGGCCAGGTACGCGCCCGGGGTGCCGTGCTGCACGAGCACGTTGAACACGTAGCCGCCCGCGATGCCCACGACCGACACCATGCTGTTGAGCAGTGCGGCCACCCACACCGACGCCCACACCCTCGGGACGATCAGCCGGTGCACCGGCGACACCCCGAGCACCGCCATGGCGTCGATCTCCTCCCGGATCGTGCGCGCCCCGAGGTCCGCGCAGATCGCGGTGCCGGCCGCACCGGAGATCATCAGGGCGGTCACGATCGGACTGGCCTGCTGCACGACGGCGAGCACGCTCGCCGCGCCGGTGAACGACTGCGCCCCGATCTGCACCGTCAGCGACCCGAGTTGCAGCGCGATCACGGCGCCGAACGGGATGGACACCAGCGCGGCCGGGAGGATGGACACGCTGGCCACGAACCAGAACTGCTCGACGAACTCGCGCCACTGCACCGGTCGCCGCACGGACAGCCGCAGCACGTCCAGCGCCAGCGCGAACGCGCCACCCACCTGGATCAGCCCGCGTACGAACCGGCCGTGCTGCTTGGGCCACACCATTGGCGGCTCGACGGGTGGCTGCACCGCGGTGGGCGGCGGGACGGGCGGCAGCGGGAGCGGCTCGGTGGTGTTCACGGCCGCACCGAGGTCCCGGAAGTGCCGTGCGACGGCTGTGTGCCGAACTGTTGACCGGCGTCTGACAATCCGCGTCCGGACGCGGTGCGGACACGCGTCGCACAACTCTGGGAATCAGGGCGAGGAAGTCCGGCGAAGAATTTCCGGGAAATGGGTTCGGTGATACTCGGTGGTCCGAGTCGCACACTTGCCTGCACGGTCGGCGGGATAGGACTGATATTGTTCCGGCCGAACGTTCTCAGCATTCCCCGCACGGCGATCTCGACACCCACGCAGCCTCCTCCTCCCTGATGGTGACGACATGGTTGAGACGAAGTGCGAGGCGTTGTTCTGCTTCGTCGAACCCGACGAGATCGACACCGGACCGGACGTTACATGCAGGTGACAAGTGGCGCAAGAGCGGGTTATTCTCCAACCTCTAAATGTGGGCTTGTGGGCAGCGTCTTACTCACGGAGTTGACAAGTTCATGCGATGACTGGGCCATTCGGCTGAGCCTAGGGGGTGCATTACGCGTGGTTGATCTTCCGGCGCCGGTCGGAGTCCGTCCGCGACGCGTTTCCGGCATGGCGGGACCGGACCGGTCGGCCGGATCGGGGAGATGCTGATGCGGACCCGTGGTGACACCGTCGACGCGGCCGGCCGGATCGTGCCGCTGCTGAGACCGCTGCTGCCCAAGCTGATGGAGGAGATCGTCAGCGAGATCCGGCTGCGGATCGCCGAGTACGGCCACGGCACCGACACCACACGGTTCACCAGCACGCGGCTCGCCGTCACACAGGCCGTCACCTATTTCGTCGACCACCTCGCCGACCCGATGGTGTCCCGCGCCGAACTGGACGACACCATGCGGCGGATCGGCCGTGGTGAGGCGTACGAAGGACGCAGCCTGGACGCGCTGCGTGCCGCCTACCGGCTCGGTGCGTCGCTCGCCTGGTCGCGGCTGCGACCGTTCGCGTTGGAGCACGGGCTCTCGGATGCCGTGCTCATCGAGGCGCGGCACGAGCTGGGACTGTTCATGAACTCGCTGGCCGCCCAGGCGGAACTGGGCCACGCCGAAGCCCAGCGCCAGCTCGCCGACGCCGCGCACCAGTGGCGTAAGCGGGTGCTGGACCTGGTCCTCGCCGGCACCGACACGACCGACCGCGAGCTGATCGCCCAAGCGGCCCACGGCAACTGGCCCATACCGTCGCACGTCGTCATGATCGCGGTCCGCCGCACCCCCGGCCTCGCACTGCCGTCCGCCCGGGCGCTGCATCCGCACACGCTGGCCAACCTGCACGCGGACGCGCCCGCGGTGCTGCACCCGGTGCCGCTGTCGGCCGACGCGCGGACCGAGTTGGAGGAGTTGTTCGCCGGCCACCGCATCGCGATCGGGTGCCCGGTGCCGCTGTCCCAGGCGGCCAGTTCGCTGCGTTGGGCGCGCAGGGCGCTCGATCTCGTCGAACGCGGCATGATCCCGGCCAGCCCGGTCGTGGACTGCGCCGAACACCTCGGCGTGCTGTGGATCCACTCCGAGCCGCTGCTCGCCGACCTGGTGTGCGAGACACTGCTCGCGCCGCTGTTCGCCGAGCCGCCGCGCAGCAGGCGGCTGCTGGGGGAGACCCTGCTGGCGTGGATCGACGCCGCCGACTCCAGCGCGCCGTCGCTGGCCGCCCGGCTGGGCAAGCACCCGCAGACCGTGCGGTACCGGCTCAAGCGCATGCGGGAGATGTTCGGCCCACTGCTCGAGGATCCGGTCCGGCGAATGGAAATACGGCTGGCGCTCCAGGTGAGTGAGCCACGCTGGCGGACGGGTTCCCCGGTCGCGGAATCGGCCGTGCGGAGTACGGCGGGTCAGAGCCGATCGGTGTGAAGGACGGTGCGAAACGGCGTAACGCGCGGCATCGAGGTGACCACTCGACAGGTAGTCGGAAATCGCTCCGGTGATTCCCCGGTACGGTTCATGTTTCCTGATCGATCGAGCTGTCCGCCGTTCCGCCGGTGCGGTGGCCGGATGTGATCAGTCAATTAGTCAGGGGCGTGACAAGAACGGTCGGGGGTTTCCGGTCGGCGGTTGTGTCGATCACCGACCGGACCTACAGTCCAACTCGATCGATGTCACCGGATCAACATTCCTCTATCGTATTTCCGGGAAGGAATTATGTAATGCGTGCGTTGGCCAGAGTAGTCCTCGTCGCCGGTGGTGTCGCGACGGCGGCCGTCCTCGGCGTCAGCCAGGCGTCCGCGGCCGATTTCACCTACACGGTCGCCGCGGGTTCCGCCGCGAGCGGCAGCACCGTCGCGATCACGGGAACCGCGAGCGGAACGGCGTCGGCACCCGCGATCACCTTCACCGACACGACAACGAACCAGGTGCTGAACTGCGTGTCGGCGACGGCACCGGCAACCACGACGGTCGGCACCGACCTGCCCGGCGCGGATCTCGCCACCATTGACGGCGCGTCCACCACGTGGACGAACTGCACCGGTCCGCTCGGTCTCGGGTTCACCGTGACCGGCGCGGGCAACTGGGACGTCAACGGGACCGGCGAGACGACCGGCGGCGTCACGCCCGGCTCGATCACCGGCGCCAGCGCGTCGGTGGACGATCCCGGCGTCTGCAGCTTCGACGTCAACGGCGACGTCCAAGGCGATTACACCAACGGCACCAGCACGTCGACCCTGTCGGTCGTGGCGGACGGCTCGACGCTGACGATCTCCAACGTCAGCGGATGCTTCGGCATCATCAACGACGGCGACTCCGCCACGTTCGAAGGTACGTACCAGATCGCCGCGAACGACTCGGGCGACAACCCGGTCACCATCACCAGCAACCCCAGCGCGTGACCCGATCGGATGCGGTTCCACCGATGTCGTCGGTGGAACCGCATCCGATCCCGGGCATCCCGTCGAAAGGAAGTACCTCACGATGATGTGGCGAAGACTCCGAAGTGGACGGGCGACCACGGTGAAGCGGGCGTTGGTGCTGGCCGCGGTCGGGGCGGGCCTGCTGGCGGCGGTGCCGGCCACGGCGAGCGCGGACACCGGGCCCGTCGTGCTGACCGTCGCCTACGACGTGTCCGGCACCTCGACGGTCGCGAAGACCAACTCGACGATCGACCTGGGTCCGGCGACCCTGACCACGGGCCTGGACGCCCAGGGCAACTTCACCGGCACGCTGCCACTGCCGCCGACGACCACGTCGTTCAAGGCACTCGGGCTGCTGCCGACCACGGCCACCGTCTCGTTCGTGCCGGCCGGCCCGGTGACCGGTGCCCTGTCCGCCCACCCGAACGTCATGATCACCAGCACGGCGACCTACTACTTGCGGCTGAGCGACGTCACCGTGGCCGGACTGCCCGCGCTCGTCGGTGACCACTGCCAGACCAAGGACCCGGTCACGATCCCGGCGAACACACCGGACGGGCAGACGTTCAACATCACCACCGGTGGAACGGTCACCGGCACGTACACCATCGGCGCGTTCGACCACTGCGGCCTCACCACGCCGCTGATCAACCTGCTGGTGCCGGGCTCGGGCAACACGGTGACGCTGCAACTGTCCAACGGCCGTGTCGTCACCAGCTGATCGGTTCCACCAGATCCGCAGATCCAGCGGTTCCACCAGATCCACGAGATGGTCGAGAGAAAGAGGCACGGGTGCGCGGTTCGCCACACAGGCTGCGCTGGCTCGCGGTGGCGGTCGGTGCCATGGCACTGGCCGCCACGACCACGGCACCGTCGACGGCGGTCGAGCCGGCTCGGGCGGCCGCGCACTCGGGCCCGCTCGCGGTGCGGACGGCCGGCAGGCTGTCGGCGAACGCGACCCCGCAGTGCACCCCGCTGGCCGGTCAACCCGCTGCGGGCAGCGTTCCCGGCAGCGGGTTGCCGCCGTTGCCCTGCCTGGTCGCGGCCGGCAACTCCGGCGCCGACTCGTACCGGATGAACGGGTTCCCGGCGACGACCCGGTCCCAGGCGGTGAAGCCGAAGATCGACTTCGCGATCCCGCCCGTGAACATCGCCGCCTACCAGGTGGTGTGCATCTACACGATCGCACTGAAGTTCCCGCCCACCTGCCCCTACGACATCGGGTTCCCGCCGCTGCAACCGTCGGTGGGCAACGGGTTCGACGGCGTCGGTGCGACGGCGTGGGTGCAGTCGCCGGCCGGTGTCGAGCCCGAGTACGGCGTGTTCCCGTCGTTCCAGGTCGGCATGCTGGCGTTCGGCGCGATCCCGGTCACGGCGACGGTGCACATCACCCAGCCGCTGGTCGACGGAGTGGCCAGTCCGCTCACGCTGCGCTGGTGGACGACGATCGGCCACCTGCTGCCCGGCCAGACCGTGCCCGGCTACGAGCAGTACGGCCCGGCCCCGGACTTCTCCCCGAACCTGACGTTCTTCGCGCCGCCGGCGAGCATCACCGGCACGGTGGTCGTCCAACTCACCGACGTCACGGTCGACCGGCAGCCGATCGACGTCGGTCCGGCCTGCCGGACGATGGCGACAATGGACCTGTCCGAGGTGCCCGGCTACTACGCCCAGAACACGCCGACCATCCCGCCGGTGGAGCACAAGCCAGGCGAGTGGCTGCCACTGTCCAACATCACCAGCTATGTCACGGCGGGCCACATCGACCTACCGGCGTTCACCGGCTGCCACAACGGCGGCGACAACCTCGACCCCCTGATCACGGCGATGGTGTCCGGCCCGAACAACCCGGTGCAGATCACCCAGAAGCTCGGCCTGCAGGGTTGGTGCACGGTGGCGAACCCGGTCCCCACGTGGTGCACGAAGCCCCCCGCCACGGCCCCGAAGTCGACACCACTCACCACCCACGCCACGACATTCACCCCGGCACAACAGGCGGTCCTGAACGAACTCCCGGCCACCGTCCGCGCCATGGTCCTGACAGAGGCAGGCCACCCGCAACGGTGATCACGCGACGTGCTGTCCGTGCACGGGTCATCGTGTTCGGCCACGACCTGGCCGCTCAGGGCGCCGCACACTGGACGTCGACCTCGGGGTAGGGCGAGGTTCGGTCGGTCAGCAGCGCTACCGTGCGGTGTCCGGTCACCTGGTCGGCGAAGGCCGTCAGATAGGCGCCGGCGATGGTGAGTGCGTGCGCGCCGTCGATCGTGCCCAGCGCGAGTTGGGAGCGGATCGGGGCGGCGAGGTAGTAGGTGCCGTAGTCGCTGAAGTTGAAGTGCTGGGCTCCGGTGATCCGGTAGCACCAGGTCGGGCCGCTGCTGGCGGCCAGCAGGGTGCGGGCGACGGCGCGGTCGGCCCTGTCGCCGGCGCTGGACTGTTGGCACGTTCCGGTGACGCACGAGTCCTGGCTGCCGATGAGCATCATCGGCTTCGCCAGTCCGGAGTGGACTACCGCTCCGTACTGGGTGCCGTCCAGGTCGGCGGCTCCGGCGCAGCGCGGGTCGGTGTGGCAGGCCTCCAGCGCGGCGGCGCCGCCGAAGGAGTGTCCGAGGTAGACGGTCGTGGTCGTGTCGACGTGACCGGCGAACCGGCCGCCGCCGTCCAGTGCGTCGGCGCGGGCGGCGGTGAAGCGGGCGTCGGCCGCCCAGACGTCGACCAGTCGGTCGCCGGTGGTCTGCGCCTGGCCGGCGTGCAGGTCGGTGCCGTCGAACGCGGACGGGTCGCCGGTGGCCGTCGCCGACACCACCTGTCCGTTCAGGACGGTCACGTTCGCGCTGTAGGTCGGGGTGACCCCGGCGACGAGATAGCCGTGACTGGCCAGGTTCTCCGCCAGAGTGGTGTACTGCGGCGCGGCGAAGCCGAGACCGGGTTCGAGGACGACGACGGGGAACCGGCCGGCGGCGACGGGGACGGCGGCGAACGCGTGCGCGTGGACGTCGTCGAAGCCGGTCTCGCCGAGGCTGAACGGTCCGCCGAAGTGAAGTGCGGCCCAGGCGCCCGGCGCGTAGGGCGCGGGGTGCGCGTCGCGGCCGGGGGATGCCGGGTACCACAGCCAGACGGACAGTTCGCGCGGCCGTCCGGGGTGGGGGGCGAGCGGGTCGGTGCGGCTGTCGTCGGTCCACTCGACGATCGTCCGGCCGATCGGGTGGGGTCCGGTCGGAGCGGGCAGGGTGACCGGCTGCGCGGCCCGGATGGCGACATAGCCGACGTAGCCGCCGAGCGCGACGACGAGTACGAGCACCGCGACCAGCAGGATGCGCAGGAGCCGTCGGCCTGTGCGACGTGGCGGTTCGACGTGGTCCACACCGCGATAGTACACGGCGCGTAGTACGGCACACGTACTACGCCGTGCGGAGTACGCGTCATGTACCATCCGGTGGGAGGGACGCATGCACAGCAATGACGCGCAGATGCTGGTGCTCACCGTGCTCGCGGATGGCCCGCGGCACGGTTACGCCATCAACACCGCCATCGAGGCGCTGACCGGCACCCGCCTGGGACCGGGCAGCCTGTACGGCGCGCTCGCCCGACTGGAAGCGCGGCACCTGATCGAACCGGCCGGTGAGTCGCCCGACGGGCAGGAGAAGCACCGCACCGTCCGGATCACCGCGGCCGGGCGCGAGACGCTGCGCACCGAACTCGGGCAGTTGGCCCGGGTCGTCGAAGCGGGGCTCCGGGCGCTGGGAGGTGCTTCGGCATGACCGTCGCCGCGCTTCTGGTCCGGCTCTACCCGCCGGCGATCGGCAGGCGCTGGGGGGCCGACATCGCCCGCGAGGTGGACCGGGTCGGACCGCGCACGTGGTTCGACACCGCCGCCGGGGCGGTGCGGCTGTGGCTGCATCCCAGTGACTGGCCGGAAACCGCCGTCGGACAGACCAGGCAGGTCGTGGTCACCGCCCTCGCCGTGGTGTCGATGACGGTGGCGTTGCTGCTGCGCGCGGCCGGCCCCGCGCCACCGGCCGTGGTCACCGGCCACCTCACCACCGGCGCGTGGCTCGTACCGGTCGCCGCCGCGCTGCTGTTGGCCATGCCCGTGCTGCCGTTGCGGGCCGCCGCGTTCGGACGCCTCGGGGCCGTCGCGGTCCGCACCCTCGCGCTACCGCTGCTCGCACTCACCACCCTGTTCCTGCTTGCGCACAGCGGTCTGGTCGACCATCCCACCGGCGGGGCGCACGCGCTGCTGCTCGGCTACTACTGGGCGACCCTCGGCTTCGTCGGGATCCGCGTGTGCCGGTTCGTCGCGCGGGCCGGGCGGATCGCCGTCGCGCCGAGCACCCGCCGCCTGCGCGCCGCGCTCGTGCTGATGGCCGTCGGACTGGCACTGGCGGGTGCGCAGGGACTCACCGCGGCCCTGCGCACCGGCGTCCACCCGGGAGCCCTCGCCCTGTCCTGCGGACTGGTCGCCCTCGCCGTGGCCGTGCTCGCCGCGGGACTGGACCTGCGGCCGGCACCGTTCCGCTGACCCGCCGTCAGCCCACGGCGTGAGCGGCACGCGTCGCCCTCGCGTGTCCACCCGTCACGTCGCTCAGGGCGGTGTCCAGGATCGCCACACCACGGTCGATCTCGGCGTCGGTGGCGGTCAGCGGCGGCGCGATGCGGAACGTTCCGCCCATGCCGGGCAGTTGCACGATGTTCATGTGCAGGCCGAGTTCGGCGCAGCGGCGGGTGACGGCGGCGCCGAGGCGGTCGGTGCTTCCCGGGTGCGACCGGTCCTCATCGGACAGTTCCAGGCCCACCAGCAGCCCGCGCCCGCGGACGTCGCCGATCACCGGGTGCCGCGTGGCCAGTTCCGCCAAGCCGCCGCGCAGCCGGTCACCGAGCGCGCGGGCACGCAGGTCGAGGCGGTCGCGGGCCAGCACGTCCAGGACGGTGTTGCCGACGGCGGCCGGCAGCGGGTCGTTGACGTGCGTGGTGAAGAACAGGAACCCGCGGTCGTGCGCTTCCTGCTCGATCTCGGCGCTGGTCAGCACCGCCGCCAGCGGGAGGCCGGCGCCGAGCGTCTTGGACAGGGTGAGGATGTCCGGGACGACACCGTCGCGCTGGAACGCGTACCAGTCGCCGGTGCGGCACAGGCCGGTCTGGGCCTCGTCCAGAATGAGCAGCATCCCCCGCTCGTGGCACTTGTCCCGCAGCGCGGCCAGGTAGCCCGGCGGGAGGTCGATGACGCCACCGGAGCTGAGCACCGGCTCGACCAGGCATGCCGCCAGGCTGCCGACGGACTGGGCGTCGACCAGGTCGAAGCCGAGGTCGAGTTGGCGGCGCCAGTCCAGGTTCCCGTCGGCGTCGACGATGTCCGGGTGGAACCGGTCGGGGACCGGCAGGGCGAAGTTGCCCGGCGCCGCGGGTCCGTACCCGACCCGCCCGGCGCTGTAGGTCGCGTTCGCGGCGGCCTGCGTCATGCCGTGCCAGGACCGGGCGAACGAGACGACCTCGTGCCGCCCGGTGACGAGTTTGGCCATCCGCAGCGCGGCCTCGTTCGCCTCCGCCCCGGTGGTCAGGAACATGGCCTTCGCCAGTGGCGGCGGCAGTGTCGCGGCGAGCCTGCGGGCGAGATCGAGGACCGGCCGGCTGAGCATGCCGCTGTAGAGGTGGTCCAGCCGGCCGATCTGCTCGCGGACGGTCGCCACGATCTCCGGATGTGCGTGGCCGAGGATCGCGCTCATCTGCCCGGACGTGAAGTCGAGGAGTTCGCGCCCGTCCTCGGTGAACACCGAACTGCCGGCGGCGCGGGCGATGATCCCGGGGCTGAACACGCCGTGCCCGCTGTAGCGGACCAGGTGGTCTTCCGGTGCGGTGTGAGCGACGTCGTCCGGCATGGCCTCCACGCTACGAACGCGTGTCACGGCGCGTCCAGCGCATGATTGCGGCGATCCTGTTCGACGGAGCCGCACAATCGCGGCATGTTGAACCCCTGGCGGCTGCGCCTGCTCGCCCTGCTCGACACGCTCGGCACGGTCCGCGCGGTGGCCGAGACGCTGCACCTGAGCCCGTCGACGGTGTCCCAACAGCTGGCCGTGCTGGAGGCCGAGACGCACAGCCGGCTGCTGGAGCGGTCCGGGCGCCGGCTCCGCCTGACCAGGACGGGGATCGTCCTGGCACGCCGCGGCCGGGAGATCCTGGACCGGATGGCCGAGGCGGAGGCCGAACTGCGCGCCCTGGCCGACGAGCCGATCGGCACCGTGCGGCTGGGCGTGTTCCAGAGCGCGATCCACACGCTCGCCGTCCCGGCGGCCACCCGGCTGGCGCACTCGCATCCGCACCTGCGCGTGGAGCTGATCGAGTCCGAGCCGCACGAGAGCGGGCCGGCGCTGCGCACCGGCGAGCTGGACGTGATCGTCACGACCACCGACTACGTCGAGTTTCCGTGGGGCCAGGACCTGGACATCGTCCCGCTGGGAACCGACCAGGTGGTGCTGGTGCTGCCGGCGGACCACGCGCTGGCCCGCCGCCCGGTGGTCGACCTGGCCGCATGCGCGGGACAGACGTGGGCCTGCGACCGGCCGGGGTCGTACATGGCCGATCTGACCCTGCGGCTGTGCCGCGAGTCCGGGTTCGAACCGCGGGTGGCCTGCCGGTTCAGCAACTACCTGCTGCTGCTCCAGCATGTCGAGGCCAACCGGTCGGTCGCGTTGCTGCCGGCCCTGGCGGTCGCGCCCAGCCACGCCGTCGTGACGCGCCAACTCACCACGCCGATGCACCGCAACGTCACGATCGTGGTGCGCCGGGGCGCGGCACCACGGGCCGCGGTGGGCGCGGTGGTCGGGGCGCTGCTGGACCATCCGGACATCCCGCAGCTCTCCGCGCCCGAGCGGTCACCGTTGGCCCCGGGAAAGGCGTCGTCGACCTGACCTGCGACCGATTCAGTCGGCACGGCCGGCAACCTTGTCGGCCGCGCCCGCGTGTTCAACGCGGCATCATCGGGTCGCAGTGGACAGGGGATCGGTCGGGTGCTGGGAACTGGCAGTGGTCACAATCGCCGTGCGTTCCTCGGGCTGATGGGGGTCGGGCTCGCCGTCACCTTGGCCGGGTGCTCATCGGACGCCACGTCGCCCAAGGCGGGCGGTGTGGTGGACACCGTCGTACCGCACACCACGACCGGTTCGGTCGCGCCGTCGGTGAACAAGCCGCTGCCGCCGATTCCGCGCCCACACCCCGGTGCCTCGACGAAGATCGACCACGTCGACCCGGGTACCGATCGGCGCATCTGCCTGACCGTCGACGACGGTTTCAACGCCGAGGTGGTCGCCGGTTACGTGACATTCGCGCAGCGGACCGGCATCCACCTGACGTTCAGCCCGAACGGCACCTACTCGCACGAGTGGGCGCCGCACGCGGGCGCGCTCGAACCGCTGCTCGCCAACGGCCAGGTCCAGATCATCAATCACACGTTCAGCCATCACGACCTGACCCGGATGAGCGACGCGCGGATCACGCACGAGCTGGAGAAGAACGACGACTGGGTCCGGCAGCACTTCGGCATCACCACCCGCCCGTACTACCGCCCGCCGTACGGCTACCACAACGAGCACGTCGACGGCCTGGCGGCCAGCCTGGGCTACACGCGGACGGTGATGTGGAACGGCTCGTACAGCGACTCGGAGATCATCACCCCGCAGTTCCTGATTTCCCAGGCGCGGAAGTACCTCAACCCCGGCGTGCTCATGCTCTGCCACGCCAACCATCCGACCGTGCTCGGCCTCTTCGACCAGATCATGGACCTGATCCACCAGCGCCGGCTGACCCCGGTCACCCTGGACGAGATGTTCGGCACGAGCCGGGCCGCCGGCTGACCGGTCGATGCGTGGTCGGTGCCGGACCGATTCCTCGTCGCCGCCGGCCGGGTCCTACCTGACATGACGACGCGAACCGCACGGCGACTGGTGCTCAGCACGCTCGTGACCCTGAACGGAGTGATCAGCGAACCGCTGAAGTGGGCGGCGCCCTACTTCGGCGACGGCAGTGCGGCGGCCTCCCTGGCCGCGCTGCGGAACCACTCGGCCATGCTGATGGGCAGGCGGACCTACGAGATCTTCTCCCAGCAGTGGCCGCAGACCCCCGGCGAGTACGCCGCGCACCTCAACGGCATGCCGAAATACGTGTTCTCCTCCACCCTGCGCGATCCACAGTGGACGAACACCGAGGTCGTCGCCGGTGACGTCGTCGACGCCGTCGCCGCGCTGAAACGCGAGGCGGGCAAGGATTTGATCGTCTACGGGCACGGCCGGTTCGGCCGGACGCTGACCGACGCCGGGCTGGTCGACGAACTGTCGCTGACGGTCGTGCCCGTGATCGTCGCGGACGGCGAGACCTTCTTCCATCCGGGCGGCGTGGCGAGTGCGTGGGAACTCGTCGCGGCGGGTCCGGGTGCCGACCCGGGGCTGGCGTCGTTGCGGTACCGACCGGTCCGGCGGTGACCGCGTCGCGCCGCGGCGCACCGCGGATGCGGATCGTGCCGTGGCGCGGCTGCCGGCCGTCGTCCGGTAGCCGGCTCATTCCTCGGCGGCGAGGGCGGTCAGGGCGGCGACCTCGTCCGCCGAGAGTGCGATGTCGGCGGCGGCGAGGTTGTCCGTCAGGTGGGCGACGCTGGTGGTGCCCGGGATGGGCAGCACCAGCGGCGAGCGGTGCAGCTGCCAGGCGAGCGCGATCTGCCGTGGGGTGACGCCGTGCCGCGCCGCGATCGGTTCGACGACCGCCAGAACGGCGTCCGTGTCCTGTCCGTCGGTCAGGGTGACCGGGTGCCACGGTGCGAAGACGACGCCGTTGTCTCGCGCGGCGCGCAACAGTGTGGCGCCGGTGCGGGCGCTGACGTTGAAGTGTGCCGTCACGGCCGCGATCGGGACGATGTCCTGCGCGGCGTGGAACTGGTCGAGTGTCACGTTGGACAACCCGACGTGCCGGATCAGCCCTTCCTCACGCAGCGCGGCGAGGGTGGCCACCTGATCCTCGAACGGTGCGTCGGTGGCACGGCCGCTGTGCAGGTAGTACAGGTCGATGGTGTCCACGCCGAGGCGGCGGGCGCTCAGGTGGGCGCTCTGCCGCAGGTAGTTCGGGTTGCCGACGGCGCCGAGGGTGGAGTAGTCGAAGCCGCCGCGGACGAAGCCGCCCTTGGTGGCGATGACGAGATCATCCGGGTAGGGGCGCAGGGCGTCGCGGATGAGGATCTCGTTGGTGTGCGGGCCGTAGACGTCCGCCGTGTCGATGAACGTGACGCCCGCCTCGACCGCCGCGCGCAGCACCGCGATGCCGCTGTCGCGGTCCGGGTAGTCGCCCCACACCTGTGGGCCGGTCAGCCGCATCGCGCCGAAACCGATGCGGCGCACGGTCAGGTCGCCGCCGATCGTGACGGTGGTCGCGGACGTACTGGCAGTCGTCATCACGGACAGCCTTCCTATACTGAGAGCCTGCCTATCATATTACCGGAGTCTGATTATCACTTTCAAGCGACGGAGGAGTGGGATGGCCCTCGCCGACCTGATCGCCGAGCGCCGGCCGCACCGTGCCGATGCCCGGCGCAACTTCGACGCCCTGGTCGCGGCCGCCACGAAGGCCTACACCGAACTCGGCCCCGACGTGCCGATGGAGGAGATCGCCCGGCTGGCCGGCGTGGGTATCGCCACGCTCTACCGCAACTTCCCGACCCGGGTGGAGCTGATGGAGTACGTCTACCTGACCTCCGTCGACCAGCTCGTGCGCTACGGCGAAGCCCTGGACCGGTCCGATCCGTGGGCCGCGCTGGCCGCCTGGCTGAGCCGGTTCGTCACCCACCTGGCGACCAAGCACGTCCTGACCACGGTCCTGACCCGCGAGTCCCCGGGCTACCTGCCCAGCCGGGCGGCCATCTACGGCATCGCCGACCCGCTGTTCGAGCGGGCGCGGCAGGTCGGTGCCGTGCGGACCGACGTGACCGCGGACGACGTCATGCGCCTCGTCTTCGCGGTCACCGCCGGCATCTACGTCGACGACGAGCAGCGGGAACGGGCCGTCCGGATCGTGCTGGACGGCATTCGAGCCTGATCGCGGGGCGTGCTCATTTGCTAGCATATGGGCATGCCCCCGGACGGCAAGCGGCAGTTCAGCGTCTACCTGCCGGTCGACCTCATCAGGCGGGTGAAGCACGCGTCCGTCGACGCCGACGAGTCCCTCTCCGCGTTCGTCGAGCGCGCGCTGGAGGCCTACCTGCGCCAGGACCCGACCACGAGTGAGGAACGACCGTCATGCGAGTGATGCCGATCCGCTACACCACGGATGTCGCGGCCATGACACGGTTCTACGAGGCGCTCGGCCTGGAGGTCGGGTCGGTGTCCCGACCCGGCGGGTGGATCGAACTGCCGGCCGAGGGCGGCATGCTGGCCGTCCACCGCTCGTCCGGTGACGACGTGGGACGTTGCGAACTGGCCTTCGAGGCCGACGAACCGCTGGACGATGTCGCGGCTCGCCTGCGCGCGGCCGGGTTCGCGCCGGGGCCGGTGATCGACGAAGGCTTCGGACACTCGCTGCGCGTGCCGGATCCCGACGGCGTCTGGGTGCAGATCAACCGGTACGACCGAGATCTCTACACATGACCGCCGGCCGGCTCGCGCGTGCCACGGGACCGCTCGGCCTCGCGGCCGGGATCGTCACGCTCGAGTTCGCCGCCGCCGTGACCAGTTTCGTCGCCGCCACGCTGCTGCCCGTCGTCGCCGCCGATTTGGACGCCCGGAGCAGGCTCGGACTCCTGGTCGCCGGCTGGAGCATCGGGCTGTTCGTCGCACTGCCACTGGCCGACCGGGTCCTGCGCCGGTGGGGCACGCGCGGCACCGTGGCCGTCGGCGTGGTCGCCTACATCGGGGGTCTCGCCGTGTCGGCCGCGGCCGGTGCGCCGTGGATGTTCGCCGTGGGCCAGCTCGCCAGTGGACTGGCCAGCGGCCTGCTGGCGGTGTTCGGTGTCGGTTCCGCGATCCGGCATCTCGACGAGCGGTTGCGCATGCGGGTCGTCGCGGCATCCTCGGCGATGTGGATCGTGCCCGCCCTGGTCGGCCCGGCCGCGACACTGGGCCTGGAGCACCTCGTGGGATGGCGGTGGACCCTGCTGACACCCGTGCCGTTCGTCCTCTTCGGACGGTTTCTGGTCGTCCGCGCCGTCCGCGACGACCCACCCGCCGACGCGGTGCCCCGGCCGCTGGGGCGGACGTTGCTGGTGCCACTGGGCGCCACCGCCATCGTCCTGAGCACCGGACGGTGGCAGGTCGCGGTCGCCGGAGCGGTGGTCGCGGTGCTGGGGATGCTGACGATCCTGCCGGCGGGAACCGCGCGCCTGCGGCCAGGGACCCCCGCCGCGCTCGGTGCGCTGGTGCTGTTCGCGGTCGGCTACTTCGGCGCGGACAGCCTGATCACCGTGCTGCTCACCACCGGATTCCACGTGAGCCTCGGCCGGGCGGCGATCGTGCTGAGCGCCGCCCCACTGGGCTGGGCGCTCACCAGCGTGGCGGCCACCCGGTTCTCGTCGACACGCAGCACCCGGTTCCCCGCGGTCGGTCTGGGCATGACGGCCGTCGGCACGGCCGTGCTGGCCGGAGAACTGGCCGCTCACGGATCGTTCCCGGTCGTCCTCGCCGCGTGGACGGTCGCCGGAATCGGCGTCGGCCTGGCCTATCCGGGCCTGTACGTCAGAGCGACGACGGCCGGCACGAGCGGCTTCTCCGCGACGGAGTTGGCGACGGCAGTCATCACGGCC
>DASZXM010001092.1:0-6896 GCA_035546415.1 Pseudonocardiaceae bacterium | reverse complement strand
CAAATTCGGGACACGGTGATCTGACCGGGCAGAGTTCAGAACTGGTAGTACAGGAACGGGCTGAAGGTGCCGGAGGCGATCAGGATCGCCGCGTATGCGAGGCCCGCTGTCATGACGCCGATGCGGAGGGCTGTTGCCGGTCGGGTGCGGGAAGATTCCAGGATCTGGCCGGTGACCGGATACGTCGGCAGGAAGACCACCAGCAGGGCCACCAGGAGGATGACCAGGCGCTGGTTGGTCAGGGCCGCGTTCACCACGTCCGACAGGCCCCTCGTGTCCGGGACGACCATGTGGCCGAGCATCGTGAGGGCCTGGGCCATCGTCGTCGCGCGGAAGAACACCCAGCCGATGACCACCAGGAGCAGGGTCAGCGCGCGGCGGCCGATTCTGGCCCACGGGTGGGCGGGGGAGCCGCCCACGCCGAAGCCGCGTTCGATCACCAGCAGGGCGCCGTGGTACAGGCCCCACACCAGGAACGTCCAGTTCGCTCCGTGCCAGAAGCCGACCAGGACGAACACGACGACCAGGTTGCGGTACGTGCGGGCCGGGCCGGCCCGGTTGCCGCCCAGTGGGATGTACACGTAGTCGCGGAACCAGCGGGACAGGGACATGTGCCAGCGGCGCCAGAATTCCGTCACCGTCACCGACGAGTACGGCCGCGCGAAGTTCTCCGGCAGTCGGAAGCCGAGCATTCTGCCCAGGCCGATCGCCATGTCGGAATAGCCGGAGAAGTCGAAGAACAACTGCACCGTGTAGCCGACCGCGCCCAGCCACGCGATGCCGAACGTCATGTTCTGGTTGGACGTGCTGAAGCACGCGTCGACCATCGGGGACAGCGAGTCCGCTATGACGACCTTCTTCGTCAGGCCCAGCGCGAACCTCGGGAAGCCGGACGCGACGTCGTCGAGGCGGTGGGTCCTGATCTGCGGCAGTTGGCTCGCGATCTCGCGGTAGCGCACGATCGGGCCGGCGATCAGCTGCGGGAACATCGCGATGTACGTCACGAACGACACCGGGTTGCGCTGCGCCTTCCGTTCCCCGCGGTAGATGTCCACGACGTAGGAGATGTGGTGGAACGTGTAGAACGAGATGCCGATCGGCAGGATCAGGTGCACCACGGGGAAGTCGCCGCCGAACAGGTGCGCCAGGCCGTTCAGCTGTTCCGTGACGAAACCCGCGTACTTCCAGACGAACAGGGCCGCCAGGTCGACGCCGATGACGCCGACCAGCAGCCACTTCCGCCGCTGGCCGGCCAGGTCCCAGCTGTCCGGTTCCAGCCACGGGCCTGCCGCGAAGTTCACCACGATCAGCGACAGCAGCAACAGCGTCGTGGCGCCCGCGCCGACCGTGTAGAACACGAGGCTGGCCACTGCGATGACCCCGTTGCGCCAGCGCCTCGGCGCCACCAGCACCGCGATCAGCACCGCCGGCAGGAAGTACCAGAGGAACAGCGGCGTGGCGAAGGACATCTCGGGCTTCCGGGTTGACGGGGACAATCCCGCTGACAGTATCCGACCAGCCCTGTTACCCGAAGTAAAACCGAACGGGGTCACACTCCGGTGACGAGCACCGGAGGGGTCAGATCCGGCCGGCCGCCCTGCGCAGCCGCGCGACCTCCGCCAGCACGACGCTTGCCGCCACCGACGCGTTCAGCGACTCGACGCCGGCCGCCATCGGGATCGACACCGTCGCGTCGCACGTCTCCCGCACCAGTCGGGACAGCCCGCGACCCTCCGACCCGACCACGACCACCAGCGGGCCGGTGGCCAGTTCCAGGTCGTCCAGTTCCATCGTGCCGTCCGCGTCCAGGCCGACGATCATCAGCCCGCGCTCGGCCCAGTCGCGCAGTGTCCGCGTCAGGTTCGTCGCCATCGCGACCGGCAGCCGCGCCGCCAGGCCGGCGCTCGTCCGCCACGCCACCGCCGTCACGCCCGCGCTGCGCCGCTGCGGCACCAGCACGCCGTTGGCGCCGAACGCGGCGGCCGAGCGGATGATCGCCCCGAGGTTGCGGGGGTCGGTGACGCCGTCCAGCGCCACCAGCAGCGGCGGTTCGCCGGTTTCGCCCGCGGCGACCAGCAGGTCGTCCGGGTGGGCGTACTCGAACGGCGGCATCTGCAGGGCGAGGCCTTGGTGCACCGCGCCACCGGTGAGCCGGTCCAGTTCCGACCGCTGCACCTCCAGCACCGAGATGCCCCGGCCGGCGGCCGTGTGCACGGCCTCGGTGACCCGGTCATCCGCGTCGATGCCCAACGCCACGTACAGCGCCGTGGCGGGCACGCCCGCGCGCAGGCACTCGGCCACCGGGTTGCGGCCGGCGACCAGTTCGACGCCCTCACTGGCCGCCTTGCGCCGCTGCCGGTTGGCCTCGTTCTTGGCGCGCGTCGCGGCCAGGCGGGCGGCCGGGTGGTTGACCCGCTGCTCGGCCTTGGGCGTGGGGCCCTTGCCGCGCAGCGACTTCGCCTTCTGCCCACCGGACCCCTTGACGGCGCCCTTCTTCGTGCCGGGTTTGCGCATCGCGCCCCGTCGCTGCGAATTCCCAGCCACTGTCACGAGTCCTTAATCGTCCATTGTGTACCGTCGGGGGTGTCCTCGACGGCGATGCCCGCGGTGATCAGCACATCGCGGTAGGAGTCGGCGGCGACGAAATCCTTGCGCGCCCTGGCTTCCTGGCGCAGCGCGAGCACCCGTTCCACCAGGGAGCTCAGCGCGTTCGTCGAGGCCGTCGAGCCGGTCTCCGTCCACTGCTCGGCCAGCGGGTCCAGCCCGAGCACGTCCATCATGGCGCGCACCGACGCGGCGGCACCGCGTGCGGCCTCGTCGTCGCCGGCGTCCAGGGCCGTGTTGCCCTCGCGCACGGTGTTGTGGATCGCCGCCAGCGCGGCCGGCGTGCCCAGGTTGTCGTCCATCGCCTCGGTGAACTCCGCGCACAGCGCACCCGGCTCCACCGCACCGGTCCGCTGCACGACGCGCTTCACGAACGACTCGATCCGCCGGTACGCCGCCACCGCCTCGTCCAGCGCGGCCCGCGAGTACTCGATGTTCGACTGGTAGTGCGGCCCGACCAGGTAGTACCGCAGTTCGACCGGCCGGACGATCTTCAGCATCTCCGGGATCGACACGACGTTGCCCAGCGACTTGGACATCTTGTCGCCGGACATCGTCACCCACGCGTTGTGCAGCCAGTACCGCGCGAACGGGTCGCCGACCGCGTTGGACTGGGCACGTTCGTTCTCGTGGTGCGGGAACACCAGGTCGATGCCGCCGCCGTGGATGTCGAACTCCGCGCCCAGGTACTCCGTGGACATCGCGGAGCACTCCAGGTGCCAGCCCGGCCTGCCGTCGCCCCACGGGGTGGGCCACGCCGGTTCGCCCGGCTTGGCGCCCTTCCACAGCGTGAAGTCGCGCGGGTCGCGCTTGCCGGACGCGGCCGTCTCGCCCTGGTGCACCTCGTCCAGCCGCTGCCCGGACAGCTCGCCGTAGCCGGGGAACGTGCCGACCGAGAAGTACACGTCACCGGCCGACGCGTACGCGTGGCCGGAGTCGATCAGCCGCTGCATCAGCCGGACCATCTGCGTGACGTGTCCGGTGGCGCGCGGCGCGATCGACGGCGGCAGGCAGCCCAGCGCGGTGTACGCCCATTCGAACTCGCGTTCGTGGGTGGCCGCCCACTCCCACCACGGCCGGCCGGCGTCGGCCGCTTTGGCGAGGATCTTGTCGTCGATGTCGGTGACGTTGCGCACCAGCGTCACGTCCAGCCCGCCGTGCGCCAGCCATCGACGCAGCACGTCGAAGTTGAGGCCGCTGCGCACGTGCCCGATGTGCGGGACGCCCTGCACGGTCGCGCCACACACGTAGATCGACGCCGCCCCGCTGCGGACGGGATGGAACTCCCGTTGGCTCCGGGTCAGGGTGTCGTGCAGGCGCAGTGTCACACGGAAATGGTACGGGCGGCGGGACAGTGGTTTTCGCGGACCGCTACAACCCGTGCTTGGCCAGCGCGGTCAGCAACGCGTCGGGTCGCTCGGCCGTCGGCAGGGCGGGCACGATCTCCACCGCGATGCCCAGCGCCGCCGCGCCCCCGTCGGCCTCGGCACTGTCCCCGATCATCAGCGCCTCGTCCGGGGTGACGCCGATCCGCTCGCACGCGATCCGGAACAGCTTCTCATCCGGTTTGATCGAGCCTTCCCGGAAGGACAGGACGAACGCGTCGACCAGGTCCGCGACCCCGGCCAGTTCGAAGATCGGCCGAATGTCCCACGCGATGTTGCTGACCACCGCGACCGGCAGCCCGGCCTGCTTGATCCTGGTCAGCGCCTCGGCCACGTCCGGGTACACCGACCAGCTCCGGGGCGCCAGCATCTGCCGGTAGCCTGCCTCGGCCTGGCCCGGCTCGGTGAGGCCGGCCTGGCGCAGCGACTCGGTGTAGACGCGCTCGTGCACCACCGGGTCCAGGTCACGCAGGTGCCACTCCGCCAGCAGGTGCGCGGGCAGTGTGACGCTCGGGTTCACCGGTGCCGTGAGCACCTGCATGAGGTGTTGGGCGCGCTCCTCGTCCTCGTGGTCCGGCAGCCACTGCTCGCTGATCTCCAGCCGGAACAGCGTGCCGGAGAAGTCGATGAGTACCCCTCGGATCGTCACGCCGCCAGGCTAGTTGGTCCAGACCTGGGCTGTCCGGTGAACGTGACGCAGGTCAGGCGGCGTGCCCGGCCACCTTGTTGGGCGTCACCCGGACCACCACGCGCACCCGGTCGGCCGGTTCCACGGGGAACGCCTTGCCGTCGTATTTCAGCGACAGCGTGTTGATCAGCTCCCGGCCGCCGTGGTCGGACACGGTCGCCGTGCCGCGGATCTCCGCGTAGTTCTCGGCGTCCACCGAGTCGACGACGCTCAGGCTGACCCGGGGGTCGCGGGTCAGGTTGCGTTCCTTGCGGCGGCCGCGAACCGTGCAGAACAGCACGTCGTCGCCGTCTCTGGTGATCCACACCACCGACGTCTGCGGGCTGCCGTCGGGGTTGATCGTCGCGACGGTCGCGTAGTTGCGGCCGTCCAGGAGGTCACGCACCGCGTCGTTGAGGGTGATCGCCATGCGCGAGAGCTTAGGTGGAAATCGGCACCAGCAGCGCTGTTGCGATGGCCGCCACACCTTCGCCGCGGCCGGTGAGGCCGAGGCCGTCGGTGGTGGTGCCGGTGACCGACACCGGCCCGCCGACCGCGTCGGACAGCACCTGCTGCGCCTCGGCCCGCCGCTTGCCGACCTTCGGCTGGTTGCCGACCACCTGCACGGCCGCGTTGCCGACGGTGAAGCCTGCCTCGTCCAGCAGCCGCTTGACCTCGGCGAGCAGCGTCACCCCGTGCGCGCCGGACCAGCGCGGATCACCGGTGCCGAACACCGCGCCCAGATCGCCGAGGCCGGCCGCGGACAGGAGCGCGTCGCACAGCGCGTGTGCCGCGACGTCGCCGTCGGAGTGCCCCGCGCAGCCGTCCACGCCGTCCCAGCGCAGCCCGACCATCCAGCACTCCCGGCCGGCTTCGACGGGGTGCACGTCGGTGCCCAGACCAACCCGAGGAATCACGCGCCGATCATGGCACGGTCCACGGCGCCGGCCAGCCGCCGCGCCTTCGGGTCGCCGGCGACGGTCAGCGCACCGGCCGGCACGCGACCCGCGGTGACGGAACCGTCGACGAGCACGCCGGCCGGATAGCCCAGCGGTGTCTGCGCCACCCGCAGCCCGGCGCGATCCGGTGTGTCCAGCACCACACCTGACGGGTCGAGGCGTTTGACGGTGTCGCTGCACGGCAACACCGGCACGACGGGCCGGCCGTGCTCCAGCACGGCGTGCACGACGCGGTCGACGAGAGCGGCGGGCACGAACGCGCGCAGCGGGTCGTGTACGAGCACGACACGGGAGCCTTCGGCGACGGTCCGGGCGACATCGGCCAACGGACCGGTCAGCACGTCGAGACCGCTGAGGGCGAAACCGGGATCCGCGACCACGACGACGTCGTCCACGGAATCGGCGGCGCGAAGCCGACGGACCGCGTGCACGATCAGCGGTACACCGTCGAGCGGGACAAGGGCGGACTCGCCCGGCGCGCCGTCCGAGGCACGCTGCCCGGCCAGCCCGGCCACCGGCACGAGCGCTGTGACATCACTCATGCCGGCAGCCGGGCGCGACCATGGGCCAGATTTTCTCTTCGGGGAAGTGGTGTGTCAGGACGCGGTGGCCAGGACCTCGTCCAGGAGGACTTCCGCCTTGTCTTCGTCGGTGCCTTCGGCCAAGGCGAGTTCGCTGACCAGTATCTGCCTGGCCTTGGCCAGCATGCGCTTCTCGCCCGCGGACAGGCCGCGATCCTTCTCCCGTCGCCAGAGGTCGCGCACCACTTCGGCCACCTTGTTCACGTCGCCGGAGGCGAGCTTCTCAAGATTGGCCTTGTACCTCCGAGACCAGTTCGTCGGCTCTTCGGTGTGGGGAGCTCGCAACACATCGAAGACCCGGTTCAGGCCCTCCTGGCCGACGACGTCCCGCACACCGACGATCTCGGCGTTGTCAGCGGGCACGCGAACGGTCAGATCACCTTGAGCGACCTTCAGGACGAGGTACTTCTTCTCCTCACCCTTGATCACACGGGTCTCGATTGCTTCGATGAGAGCGGCACCGTGGTGCGGGTAGACGACGGTCTCTCCGACCTTGAAAACCATGTGTCCTCTGCCCCTTTCGCTGCACCCATCTTAACACGGTCCGCAATCCCCGCGCATCGAGCGTGAGGTTCGTAATCGCAGGTCAGGAGGCCATTCGGGGGTTGACAAACCGGCTGGGGCCGTGCTGGGGCGGCTGTGGTAGTTGCACGGTGACACCATTGTGGACGCCCATCCGGGTACCACGTGGCGAGTGACC
>DASZXM010001091.1:0-3039 GCA_035546415.1 Pseudonocardiaceae bacterium | reverse complement strand
CCGCTCCTTGTCGGCGGTCGCACTGAGATGGTCGGCCATGGTCGTCACGGCCTGCCCGGCGTGCTGGTTGGCGCTGTTGATCGACCCGACCGTCGAACCACCGAGGTTGCTCAGCGCCCCACCGGACATCGACGCCGACCCGACAGTGGAGCCGTGCCCCCGCACCTGCTCGGCCCGCTGCTCGGTACGACGGGCATGCGCCGTCAGGGTAGGCGTGTGCACCGTGAAGTGAGAACCACCCTTGCCGCTCACCAGACCCCTCCCACCCGGGCACGTCGTCGTGCCGCCGGAGGCTAGCACCCGGACCAGTCACGACGGGTGGTTTCCGGCAAGGTCGCTGTGCTCCCGGTTACTCTGGCGTGGTGCAGCCGGCTGTCCTGCCCGCGCCGACCGGTCCGCACCCGGTCGTTATGACCACCCGGTGGCTGCGGGACGAGTCCCGTGTCGATCCGTGGGTGCCCGGCGTGCGGGAACTCATGATCTCCCTGTGGTACCCGGCCACGGGCGACGACCACGCCCGCTACACCGAGCCCGGCGAGTCGGAGCACTTCCTGCGCGACGCCGGCATCCCGGGCCTGCCGCTCGACCTGATCGGCCACACCCGCACCCACGCGTACCGCGCCGCCGGACCGCCCGCGCCCGGGCTGCCGCTCATCGTGCTGTCGCCGGGTTTCACCAAACCCCGCTGGACGCTCACCAGCCTGGCCGAGGACCTGGCCAGCCATGGTTACGCCGTCGTCGCGGTCGACCACACCTACGAGAACGTCGGCACGGCGTTCCCGGACGGCCGGATCACCACGTGTCTGGCCCGGGAGGGCAGGCGCGGCCCGGAGTTCTGGGCGAAGCTGGCGGCAGGGCGCGCGGCCGACGTGTCGTTCGTGCTGGACTCGGTGGTCCCGGTGGTCGATCCGGCCGTGGTCGGGATGGCCGGCCACTCGGCGGGCGGGGCGAGCGCACCGACGGCGATGGTTGCCGATCCGCGCATCCGCGCCGGCGTCGACATCGACGGCACCACATCGTCGCCGCTGCCCGAGAGCGGCCTGGCACGGCCGTTCCTGTTCCTGGGCAAGGCATCCAACTACACACCGGGCAGCGGCGGCGCGGCGGCCACCTGGGAACGTGACTGGCGGCGGATGACCGGCTGGAAGCGCTGGCTGCTGGTCGACGGCGCGAACCACATGTCGTTCACCGATGTCGGACTGCTGGCCGAACAGTTCGGCATCGGGCCGCCGGCCGCCCGCGTGTCGGCACTCACCCGACGCTACGTCCGCGCGTTCTTCGACCAGCACCTCCTCGACCGCCCGCAACCGATCCTCGACGACCCGGACGACCCGGAGGTCATCCGCTGCTCCCCCGCACCGGAGTGAACGCACGGCATCGTCAGGCCAGCAGGCCGTCGATGCGGTTCGGGTAGCCGTCGAGTACCCGGCCGGCGTCCGTGCCCAGGACCTGGTCCAGCACCGTCGCGTACACCGACCGGAAGTCGGTAGTCTGTTTGAGGTCGCCGTCGTCCAGGTCGGTCAGGCTGGGCTGGTCGCCGTACCAGCCGCCGTTCACCTTGCCGCCCAACAGGAACACCGGGCCTGCCGTGCCGTGGTCGGTGCCCTCGCTGGCGTTCGCCGCCACCCGGCGGCCGAACTCCGAGTACACCAGCACCACGACCTGCCGGCCGCGGGCGGTGCCCTTCATCCGGGTGACGAACGGTGTGAGCGCGGCGTCCAGTTCGGTGAGCAGGCGCTGCTGCGTGCCGCGTTCGTCGGCGTGTGTGTCGAAACCGCCCAGGGACACCGAGTACGCGCGCGTCGGCACGCCCGCCTCGACCAGTTCGGCCACCACGGTCAGCTGCTGCGCCAGGTCCGCGCCGGTCGTCGTGCCCTGGTGCACGGCGCCGCCGAGGGTCCGCGCGGCATCCTGGAGGTCGACGATCGATCGCGCGACGTCGGCGGCCAGTTCCGGTTCACCGGGCTGCGGCCGGCCCAACGCCGTGAACGACGCTCCCACCGCACCGGTGGGCATCGGCAGGCCGCCGACCGGCAGTGACACCGCTGTCGCCTTCGCGCCGGCCAGCAGTGGCGGCATGACCGGCTCGACGGACACCGCGCGCAGCGGGTCGTCGCCGGTGGCGTCCAGCCAGCGGCCCAGCCAGCCGGTCGGCACCGACGTATCCGGTGACGCCGTCTGCCAGATCGCCATGGACCGGAAATGGCTGTGATCCGGCTTCGGGTAGCCGACGCCGCGCACGACCGCCAGTTCCTTGCCGTCCCACAACGACTTCAGGCCTTTCAGCCCGGGGTTGAGGCTCAGCCCGTCGCCGATGTCGAGCACCTCGTGCGGCTGGTAGGCCAACTCCGGCCGCGCCTTCTGGTACGCCGGGTCACCCGCGGGGACGACGGTGTTCAGTCCGTCGTTGCCGCCGTACAGGGTGACCACGACCAGGACACCCTGCCCGGCCGGCAACGGCGACGACGCGGCCGCGTCGAACAGTCGGGACCACGGCACCTGGGTGGCGCCCGCGGCCAGCGCGCCGGCCGCGGTCACGCCGGAGAACGCCAGGAACCGGCGTCGGGTCACGTCTCGCACAGCGGGGTTCTCCTCACAGGGCGTGTTCTCCTCACAGGCTGACGACGTACTCGGGCGCGCACGCCGCGACGGCCGTCAGCTGCTTCGGGCTGCCGGCCACCGCGCCCAGCGCGGATCTGGTGCGGTCGGTCCACTCGTCGACGCCGAGCACATCGCGCACCGCGTCCACCCCGGTCACGGCCGACAAATCGGCGTGCGCGGCCACCTGGTGCGCGAGCCGCAGCCGGGCCAGGCCGGCCGACGTGGTGAGCCACGCCGGGCCCGCGGGCCAGCCGCCGACGCTGGGCGGCAGGAACGGCACCTGGCCCATGTTCCGCAGTCCGGTGAGCAGGGCCGTGGCCGTGTGAGCGGGCAGGTGCGCCGGCCGGACGCGCAGCGCGCGCATCAGGCCGACCGCCCACTCCACCGGCTGTTTCACCAGTACCTGCGTGCTGTCGGTGAACGCCGGGTCGGTGGCGA
>DASZXM010001090.1:0-4646 GCA_035546415.1 Pseudonocardiaceae bacterium | reverse complement strand
CCAGGTCCTTGATCGCGGACTTCAGCCGGAAAGCCCGGTCGGCCGCGTCCAGTGCCGCCGAGTGCCACATGTTGATCTCGAACTGGCCGCTGAAGAACTCGTGGTTGGCGGCGAACACGTCCAGCCCGAAGGCCGACAGGCTGCGCAGCGAGCGCAGCAGCACGTTCTCCGGGTCCCCCTTGCGGCCGGCCACGTAGACGTTGCCGGCGGCCTCGCCGTAGCGGCGCCAGCCGGTCGGGGCGGACGCGTCCGACTCCAGGAGGTAGAACTCCACCTCCGGGCCGACGGTCGGCCGCATGCCCAGTTCGGCGAACCGCTCGACGACGCGCTTGAGCACGGTGCGCGGGCTCTCCTGGGCGGGCGTGCCGTCCGGGTCGAACACGTCGGCGACGCAGTGCGCCACCCCGGGTTCCCACGGCACGTCGACGAGGGTTGCCAGATCGGGAAACGCCACCACGTCCGGCAGGCCGTCGGCGAGGCCGCCGCGCTCGATGTCGACCACGTCCCCCATCGGACTCGCGCCGTAGATCGAACGGCAGAACGCGACGCCGTCGCCCACCGTTCTGGCGAACCGGTTGACCAGAATGTCCCTGCCGCGTTCCGTTCCGTTGAGGTCCGGATACCCCAATCGGATTACGTCGACCCCCCGCTGCTCCAATGCGTCAGCTACTGTCTGAAGTCCGCTGGTGTCGAAGTGGCTCATGCGGGGCTCCCGTTTTTCGTTTGATCGGACGGTAAACGCGGGCCGAGCCGTCTGGCAAGGGTTCCGCGGCCACACTTCCGAGCACTATCGTGTGGATACAAATGAATCGGATGGTGTGGATGATCACGATGCAGGGATTCTTCTATCCGCGTACCGCCTCCGGGCGCTCCTCTCTCATTCCGGCGCCGCCCTGGTACTACTCCGGCGACCTGTTCACCGTCGAGTATCGGACCGATCCGGCCCGTGTGGCTGAACTTCTTCCGCCACCATTGTCGCTCGCCGACGAAGATCCCGGGGCCGTTGCGTTGATTTGGGCCGACTGGCAGTCGTGCTCGGAGTCCCGACAGGAGTTGCTCGACCCGGTGCGCTCGCAGTACAAGGAGGCGTTCGCGGTGGTCAGGTGCTCGTACGAGGGGCGCACGTACTCCCGCTGCGTGTACATCTGGGTGGACTCCGACTTCGCGATCGCGCGTGGGATTCATCAGGGCTACCCGAAGAAACTGGGGTCCGTTTGGCTGACCAGGCCACACCCGTTTGCCCACGCGGCACCGGCCATCGGCCCTGGTGGCCTGTTCGGTGCCACACTGGCGGCGGCCGATCGCCGGATCGCCGAGGCCACTCTGCGGATCACCGGGGAATCGGCCACCAATGGATTCGTCAACGCGTATCCGATGGCACACCACCGGATACTGCCCGGGATCGGCAGGTCGGACGGTGACGCGCACGCCGAACTGATCGAGTCGGGCGCCGCCGAGTTCACCGGAGGCCAGGCGTGGCAAGGAGAAGCCGAACTGCGCCTGTTCGATTCCCCGACCGAGGAACTGGCCCGTTTGGAGGTGGACGAGATCATCGGCGGTTACTACCGCCAGGTGGGTGTGAAGTGGGACGGTGGCCGAACGCTCGCTCGGCTGTAACCTCGTGGTCGCGGGACATTCAGGTAACAATTCGGTTTGTATGCAAATTAATTGCAGGCTGGGAGTTCCACATGCGAGTTGTCGTCGATCTTCGAAAGTGTTCCGACCACGGGCAGTGCGCCTTCTCGGCACCCGACGTCTTCGCCATCGACGACAACGGGAAACTGGCATTCCGCGCCGAGGCAACGGATGTGTACACGTCTGCCGACCTGGACGAGTCGCTGCGCGCCGACGTGGAGGAGGCGGCCGACGTCTGTCCACTCCAGGCGATCACCGTCCAGGGCTGACCGCCGTGCGGTGCCCGAGGGGTCTTCCCTGATCAGCGCTCCCACGGTAGCTTACTAAGCGCTCAGTCAGTGCCGACAGTGCCGATACCGAGGGAGTGCGCATGCGGGTTTTCTCCGATCTGGCCGAGTTCGTGGCCGCGAAGGGCGAGCACCTCGGGTACAGCGACTGGCACGAGATCACCCAGGAGCAGGTCAACCTGTTCGCCGATGCGACCGGCGACCACCAGTGGATCCACGTCGACGTCGAACGCGCCACGGCCGGGCCGTTCGGCGGCCCCATCGCGCACGGCTACCTGACACTGTCCCTGGCACCCATGCTCAGCCAGCGGATCTACCGCATCGAAGGCCTGACGATGGGCATCAACTACGGCTCCAACAAGGTGCGGTTCCCCAGCCCGGTGCTGGTCGGCTCCCGGGTGCGCGGTGGCGCCGAACTGCTGGAGGTCACCGAGGTGGCCCAGGGCACGCAGGCGGTCACCCGGTTCACGGTGGAGATCGAGAACCAGCCCAAGCCCGCCTGCGTCGCCGAGATCGTCTCCCTGTTCGCCGCCTGAGGGCTCCCCTCACCACCTGAGGACAACCCATGACCGACACCCTGGACACCGCGGCCGACCTGCGGCAGCAGACCCGCGACTTCCTCGCGGCACACGACCCCGCCACCACCGACCGGCTGGACTTCCTGCGTGCCCGGTTCGACGCCGGCCTGGCCTGGGTGCACTTCCCGGTCGGGCTGGGCGGCCAGGACGCGCCACGCAGCCTCCAGTCCGTCGTCGACGCCGAACTGGCCGCGGCCCACGCGCCGAGCAACGAGCCGCGCCGCATCGGCATCGGCCTGGGCATGGCCGCGCCGACCATCCTGCGGTTCGGCAGCGACGAACTGAAGACCCGCTTCCTGCGTCCGCTGTGGACCGGCGAGGAGGTGTGGTGCCAGCTGTTCAGCGAGCCCGGTGCCGGCTCCGACCTGGCCGCGGCCGCCACCCGGGCGGTCCGGGACGGCGACGACTGGGTCCTCAACGGCCAGAAGGTCTGGACCTCCAGCGCGCACACCGCGCGGTGGGCCATCCTGCTCGCCCGCACCGACCCGGACGTGCCCAAGCACCAGGGCCTGAGCTACTTCGTCTGCGACATGACCGCGCCCGGCGTCGAGGTCCGGCCGCTGCGCCAGATCACCGGTGAGGCCGAGTTCAACGAGGTCTTCCTGACCGACGTGCGCATCCCGGACGCGCACCGGCTGGGCGAGGTCGGCCAGGGCTGGCAGGTCGCACAGACGACGCTGATGAACGAGCGCGTCGCCATCGGCGGCCAGGCCGCGCCACGGGAGAGCGGCATGGTCGGCGTCGTCGCCGCCGACTGGCGCGCACACCCCGAACTGCGCACGCCCGAACTGCACGACCGGCTGCTGCGGCTGTGGGTGGACGCGGAGGTCACCCGGTTGGCGGGCGCACGGCTGCGCCAGCAGCTGGCCGCGGGCAGCCCGGGACCGGAGGGGTCGGCGATGAAACTGTCGTTCGCCCGGCTGTCCCAGGCGCTGTCCGCACTGGACGTGGAGTTCCTCGGCGAGCAGGGCCTGCGCTACGACGACTGGACGATGCGCCGCCCGGAGCTGGTCGACTTCACCGGCCGCGACGCCGGCTACCGCTACCTGCGCGCCAAGGGCAACTCGATCGAGGGCGGCACCTCGGAGGTCCTGCGCAACATCATCGCCGAGCGGGTGCTCGGCCTGCCGACCGAACAGCGCGCGGACAAGGACGTGCCGTGGAAGGACATGCCCCGATGACGACCACCCGGGCGCAGGCCCGCACCGACCTGCTCTACTCCGACGTCGAGGACGCGCTGCGGTCCAGCGTGGCTGACCTGCTCGCCAAGCGTTCCGGTCCGGCGGCCGTGCTGGCCGCGCTGGACGACCGGCAGTACGACATGGACCTGTGGCGCACGCTCGTCGAGCAGTTGGACGTGGCCGGGCTGCTGATCCCCGAGTCGCTCGGCGGCGTCGGCGGTTCGGCACGCGAGGTCGCCGTCATCGCCGAGGAGTTGGGCCGGGCCGTGGCGCCGGTGCCGTTCCTGGGCAGCGCGGTGCTCGCGACGAGCGCGCTGCTCGCGTCGGACACCACGGCCGAACCGGTGGTGTCGCTCCTGCGGCAGCTGGCCGCGGGCGAGATCACGGCGAGCCTGGCCGTGCCGCTGTCGGCGATGCCCGGCGTGCCGCCGACGGTGACCGTCGCGGACGGCAGGCTGACCGGCACGGTGACGTCCGTGGTCGACGCGGCCGTCGCCGACGTGCTGCTGGTGCCCACCGCCGACGGTCTGCACGCCGTGCGCGGCGCGTCGGTCAGCCCGGTGACCGCGCTGGACCGCACGCGCGGCATCGCCGACGTGACACTGGACGGTGCCGAGGGCGACCTGCTGCCCGGCGCCGGTCAGGTCGACGCGGCACTGGTCGCCGGCGCCGGCATCCTGGCCTCCGAACAGCTGGGCGTCGCACAGTGGTGCCTGGACACGACCGTGAAGTACGTGAAGGAGCGGTACCAGTTCGGCCGGCCCGTCGGGTCGTTCCAGGCGCTCAAGCACCGGCTGGCCGACGTGTGGCTGGAACTGGTGACCGCGCGGGCCGCCGCCCGGTACGCGGCGGACACGCTGGCGTCCAGCGGTGTCGACGATGACGGCGCCGACGTCGACGTGGCCGTGTCGCTCGCACAGGCACACTGCTCGCTCGTGGCCGTGCACGCCGCCGAGGAGGCGATC
>DASZXM010001089.1:0-12598 GCA_035546415.1 Pseudonocardiaceae bacterium | reverse complement strand
CCGGACAACCCGGTCGTCGTCGTGACGGTGCGGGGGAGTGGCTACCGGATCGGCCTGCCGGTCCGCGACGGCGAGCACGCCGGCCGGTGACCGACCGGGGGCGGCGCCGGCTCCGCCTGTCGCTGCGGTGGCGGGTGGCGGCGGCGTTCGGCCTGGGTTCGCTGCTGCTGACCAGCGTGCTGGCCGTGGCCGCGTGGAACCTGGTCTCGGGTTACATGCTGCAACAGCGGCAGGACAGCGCGGTGCGACAGGCGCGGGTCAACGTGCGGCTGGTCGACCAGGCACTGCGGACCAGGTCCGAGGGACTGGACGAACTGCTGACCGGTCTGACCACCGGGCCCGACTCCAGCATCCTGCTGCACGAGCCGGGCCGTTGGGTCACCAGCGGCCGGCAGGTCGATCCGCATTCGCTGCCGGCCGCGTTCCTGACCCTGGCCAAACAGGGCACGGCGATCGAGCAACGGTTGCGTGTGGAGGGTGTTCCGGTGCTGGCCGTCGCGCTGCCGGTGGACCGCACCGGCGACTCGTACATCGAGCTGGTTCCCTTGCTGCAACTGGACGAGACGTTCCGGTTCCTCAGCGCGCTGCTGGTCGCGGGTGTCCTGGCCGGTGGTGTGCTGGGCGGCGCCCTGGGCGTGTGGACCAGCCAGCGTGCCCTGCGACCGCTGCACGGGTTGACCGCGGCCGCGGCCCGCATCGCGTCCGGCGACCTGGGCGCCCGGCTGCCGCCGCAGTCCGACCGCGACCTCGCCCAGTTGGAGAACACGTTCAACGCCACGGCCGATGCCCTGGAACAGCGGGTTCGCCGGGACGCCCGGTTCGCCGGCGACGTGAGCCACGAGCTGCGCTCCCCGCTGACCACGCTGCTCAACGTGGCGGAGGTCCTGCAGCGCCACGAGCACGAGATGCCGGCGACCTCGCGGGAGGCCGTCCGGTTGCTGACCTCGGTGCTGCAAGGGTTCCAGCGGATGGTGGTCGACCTGCTGGAGATCTCCCGCACCGACCTGGACGCCGACGCGCTGGAACCGGAACAGGTCGATCTGGCCGAACTGGTGCACGACGTCCTGGCCGTGGCTCGGCTGGACCGGCCGGTCACCGTGACGGCGCAACCGGATCCGGTGACGGTCGAGGCCGACCGGCGGACGGTGGAGCGGATCATGGCGAACCTGGTGGACAACGCCGACCGGCACGCCGGGGGACCGGTGCGCATCGGCATCACCCGGCACGGCGGCGACGTGCGGGTCGAGGTGGACGACGCAGGCCCCGGCGTGCCGGCGGAACTGCGCGAACGGGTCTTCGAGCGGTTCGCGCGGGGCGTGCTGAGCGGCCGCCGTGGCTCCAGCACGGGCAGCGGGCTCGGACTCGCGCTCGTGGCACAGCACGTCGCACGGCACGGTGGCCGGGTGTGGGTCGAGGACCGGCCCGGCGGCGGCGCCCGGTTCGTGGTGTGCCTGCCGGCGCAGGTGCGGCCATGAGGCGTACCTGGCTGGTGGCAGTCTGCCTCGTCGCGGGTGTGGGCCTGGCCGGCTGCGGGGTGAGCATGCAGGACTCGCCGACCCGGCTCACCCCCACGGCCACCCCGCCCGAGCCGATCCCGACCACGACGCAGCAATTGGACTCGCCCTCGGTGACACCGGACGCGCCGCGATGCTCCGGCGCCGCGGAACTGTCAGGCTGTCGTCAGGTTCCACCGCCGCCGTCCCGGGGAGAATGGACGTCACCGTGAAGCGAGGTGACACCACACGATGACATCCCACCTGAACCTGGCCGGACCACGCGACCGCGCGATCGCGGAACGCCTGTACCTGGAGTTCGAGGCCGCGCTGCCGCCGTCGGTGGTGTACAGCACGCTGGTGGCGGCCGAACACGACCTGGACGGCCAGATCGCGGCCGAGGCGTGGGACGAGATGGTGTACCGGCTGGCCCGGTACCGGCTGGGCCAGTTGGCGGCGGCCGACACCGGCCGGTGAGGCGACTTGGTTGGCGGTGGGGTTTCCGGCGACCGTTCAGGACGCCGTGGCGAGCCTGTGCGGCATCGGTTGGAGGGCCGTCAGCAGCGTGCGGTGGGTGATCCAGCCGACCAGGGCGTGGCCTGCCGGGTCCAGCACGGGTAGTCCGGTGCCTTCGGCGCCGGCCAGGGCGTGCAGCGCGTCGATCAGGGTGGAGGTCTCGGTGACCCGGGGCGGGATCTGGGCCAGGTCGCCGACCGTGCCGGCTGTGGACTCCGGGTCGCTGAGCGCTTCGCTGACCGCCCTGGCGGTGACGCAGCCGTGATACCGCTCGTCGGCGCCCATCACCGGGAGCACGCCGTTGGCCGACAGCAGCAGGGCCCGGCCGGCATCGGTCAGGGGCGTGTCGGCGGCCAGGGGTTCGGGCAGCAGTTCCATCACGGTCGCCACCCGGGTCGCGGCCAGCCGGGTGTTCGGGTGGTGCGCGGCGTCGATGTCCAGGCCGCGGCGCAGCAGCTTGCGGGTGTAGATGGTGTCGTGCGACAGCACCGTGCTGACCACGGTCGCGGTGACGATCGCCAGCATCAGCGGCAGGATGATGGTGTACTCGCCGGTCAGTTCGAACAGGATGATCACCGCCGTGATCGCGGCGCGGGTCGCGCCGGCGAACGCCGCGCCCATGCCGATCAGCCCGTACATGCCCGGTGCCGCCGTGGCGGCCGGGAACAGGTGATGGACGACGACACCGAACGCGGTGCCACCCATCGCGCCGATGAACAACGATGGGGCGAACACACCACCCGAGCCGCCGATGCCGATGGTCAGGCTGGTGGCCAGCATCTTGCCGACCATCAGCACCAGCAGGAACCACAGGACGTAGTGGCCGGCCACCGCGTCGTCCAGCACCGGGTACCCGACGCCGTACATCTGCGGCAGCAGCAACAGCAACCCGCCCAGCAGCATGCCACCCACGGCCGGGCGCAGCCACTCCGGTCCGCGCCACAGCCAGTCGCAGGCGTCCTCGATCCGGTACAGCACCCGGCTGAACAGCACGCCCACCGCGCCGACCACCACGCCCAGCACCGCGAACAGCAGGTACTCCCAGCCGCTGCGCAGGGTGAAGGCGGGCAGGTCCAGGAACGGGTGGTTGCCGAAGTCGGCCCGTCCGATCACGCTCGCGGTGACGCTGGCCAGCACGACCGAGCCGAACGACTCGGCCGTGAAGTCGCGCAGGATCAGTTCCATCGCGAAGAACGGCCCGGCGATCGGTGCGTTGAACGTGGCCGCGATGCCCCCGGCCGCGCCGCACGCCACCAGCACGCGCAGCCGGTTCTCCGGCATCCGCGCGAGCCTGCCCAGGGTGGAGCCCCACGCCGAGCCGATCTGCACGATCGGACCCTCCCGGCCGACCGAACCACCACCGCCGATGCACAACGCCGAAGCCAGCGCCTTGACCACGGTCACCTGGGGTGGGATGCGGCCACCGCGCTCGGCGACGGCCGCCATCACCTCGGGCACGCCGTGCCCGCGGGCCTCGGGCGCGAACCGCTGCACCAGCGGTCCGTAGACCAGCCCGGCCACCACCGGCGCCGCCAGGACGAACCACAGACCCAGGCCGGGCACGAGCGGGTTGGGCACGTGGCCCGCGGCCGAGTAGTCGCGGTGTCCGGAAAGGATCTGGGTGAAGGTGGTGATCAGCCGGCGGAACACGATGGCGCCACCGCCCGCGCCCGCCCCGATGACCACGGCGAGCGTGACGAGGCCGCCCCTGCTCTCCCGCAGCCACTCGCGCAGCGGCACTCTGGCCGGGACCTGCAACGACCAGCGTCGTCCTGCCACGGGTGGGGAGGTCTCCTGTCCACTCATGTTTCCATCTTGCAATATTTGTGGCAGACAACTGTTGTGAGATCGGGTACAAAGGACCCATGGTGCGTGCGCGTGGCGGCCAGACCGGTCCTGCCGCCAAGGTCGATGCCGTGACCGAGGCCGTGGTCACCGCGTCCCGTTTGCTGGTGGCCGTGTCGGCCCGCTCGATCGCGTCGGCCGACGAATCGATCACACTGCCGCAGTTCCGGTTACTCGTGCTGCTCAGCTCGCGCGGGCCGATGAACCTGTCCGCGCTCACCGAGCAGTTGGGCATCCTGCCGTCCACCGGCACCCGGATGATCGACCGGATGGTCGGCGCGGGCCTGGTCGACCGGCAGGTCAGCCCGGTGTCCCGGCGGGAGATCGTGGTCCGCCTGACCGACGACGGCGCGGCCATCGTCGCCAAGGCGACCCAGAAGCGGCGGCGGGAGATCGCCCGGATCGTGGCCCGCATGCCCGAGCGCAGCCAAGCGGAACTCGTCACGGTGCTGGAGCAGTTCAACGAGGCCGGCGGTGAGCCAGCGGCCCGCGACGTCCCGGGCGGCGTCGACTGGATCTGACGGCGACCGGTAAGAACCGTCCACTCCTTCGACACTGACTACTCGACGGACCAGTCGGAACGGAGTCGAGGAGACGGTGTGGATGTGCAGCGACGCGTCGCGGTGGTGACCGGAGCCGGCCGCGGTATCGGCCGCGAGATCGCTCTCGGGCTGGCCCGGGACGGCGCCCTCGTCGCGGTCCTGGCCCGGTCGGCGGACGAGATCGAGGAGACCGCGCGGTTGGCCCGTGCCGACGGCGGGGAGGCGCTGGCCATTCCCACCGACGTCGTCGACCCGGCGGCCCGCACCCACGCGGTGCGCACCGTCACCGACGTCTACGGCGCGCCCGACATCCTGGTGAACAACGCCGCCGTGGTGGCCCCGCTCGGCGCCAGTGTCGCGGTGGACATCGCCGAGTGGGCGAGAGCACTGGAGGTGAACGTCACCGCCGTCGCCGCGCTGACCTTCGCGGTGCTGCCCGGCATGCTGGCGCGCGGCTGGGGACGGGTGGTGAACATCTCCAGCAGCGTGGTCGGCAACCCGGGCGCCATGATCGGCGGCAACGCCTACGCGGCGAGCAAGGCGGCGCTGGAGGCGCACACCGTCAACCTGGCCGCCGAACTGGCCGGTACCGGGGTGACGGCCAACGTGTACCGGCCCGGCTCGGTCGACACGGCGATGCAGGCGTGGATCCGCTCCCGGGACGAGTCGGACGTACCGCACCTGCACGAGCGCTTCCACCGGATGCACCGGGAGGGCCGGCTGATCACGCCCGCCGCGTCCGCGGCCGCGCTGCTGCCGCGCCTGGCGGGCGCGGACACCGGACAGATCTGGGACGTGACCGATCCGGCGCCGGCGGCGGACTGACCGGCAGGGCCGTGCGTCCGCTTGGGTTCCGCGGGCGGCCACGTCGGGGTTGACTTTCGAGTCGACTGGAGGGTTTACCGTCGGGGCATGACGACCTACCGGATCTCGCAGCTCGCCCAGCGGGTCGGACTCCGGCCCACCACCCTGCGGTTCTACGAGCAGGCCGGCCTACTGCCGGCGCGGCGATCGGACTCCGGTTACCGGGTCTACGACGACCGGGCCGTCGATCGGCTGACGTTCATCACGACCGCCAAGACACTCGGCCTGCCCCTGGACGAGATCCGCGACCTGCTCGACGTCTGGGCGGACGGGCTGTGCACCGACGTGCGGGTCCGCCTGCGGCCCATACTGGTCGCCCGGGTCGCCGACGCGGAGCAGCGCGCGGCCGAACTGGACGCGTTCATCGACCGCCTGCGTCATGCACTCGCCGAGGTCGACGGCCCGCCGCTGCCCGGCCGCTGCGAACCGGACTGTGGGTTCTTCCGGCACGACGACACACCGGCGCCCGTGCCCGTCGAGCCGCTGTCGCACCGACCGGCCGGCCCGAGTGGACCGCCGCCCGGTGACGTGCCGATCGCGTGCACGCTCGACGGCGACGACCAGGCCGATCGCGTCCGACACTGGCAGCGGCTGCTGGCGCGCGCCGTACACCGCGCCACCATCGACGGTGGCCTGCGCGTCGAACTGCCCGCGTCGGTCGCCGGCGAGGTCGCCGGCCTCGCCGCGGCCGAACAGCGGTGCTGCCCGTTCTTCGCCTTCACCCTGCACCTCGCCGGGCCGACCGTGTGGCTGGATGTGCGGGCACCGGTGGAGGCGGCAGCGCTGCTGGCTGAGGTGTTCGGCACTGCCCGGCCGGCTATCCGGTGAAGGTCGCCGCCGTCGCCCGGCTCGGACCGCCGGTCATGGGGATGCCGGCCAGCTTCAGCGCGCTCGTGATGTTCGGATGCCCCACCCGTGCTGTCAACGCGCAGCCGCGGCCCACACAGATCGCCTGGACGGCGAGCAGATCGGCGAGCAGCGTGGTGGTGATCTCCGTGCACGCGGACAGGTCGACGATCAGGCCACCGGAACACACACCGGCCAACTGCCGCAGTTCGGCGAGGAACGACGCGGTTCCGGCGGCATCCAGGTTCCCGGTGCACCCGATCGTCGTGCTGGAGTCGTCGACCCGCACGAACGTCCGGACCGGTCGCCGGACGCGCGCCTGCTGGCCGACGCCTCCCGTTCGCCGGTTCATGGTCGGATATCGGCCGCGATGACCAGGTCGACCACGGCGGCGATGTCCGCTCCGACGATGTCCGGCTGCGGACCCAGCGGGCTGACCACCATGCCGGGCCGGGTGACGAACGCCGCCTTGCAGCCGGCGCTCAACGCGCCGGAGATGTCCCAGGAGTGCGCCGCGACCAGGCGCACCTCGCTCGGGTCGACGCCGAACTCGCCGGCCACCATGTGGTACGGGGCCTGGGCGGGCTTCAGGCTGCGGACCGAGTCCGCGGACATCACGCGCTCGAAGTGCTCCGCGATACCGGCGTTGCGCAGCTGCGCCTCGGCCACCGCCTGCGGCGAGTTGGTCAACGCCACCACGTGCAGTGGCGTCGCGGCGATCTTCGCCAGCGCGGCGGGGACCTCGGGGTGGGCGGGCAGCGCGGTCATCCGCCCGACGGTGTCGTCGACCGCCGCGTCCGACAGCGGTACCCCCTCCCGTTCGCCCAGCATTCGCAGCGCCGCGCGCTGCGCCGTGCTGAAGTCCACGTAGTCACCCGTGAGGCCGCCCACGAACGACAGTTGGAGCATCAACGAGAACCACTGCGACCGCAGCGCGGGATTGCCGAACAACTCGTCGAACCGGTTTTCCAACGCACGCAGATCCAACAACGTTTCGTTGACGTCGAAGGCGATCACCTGTGTCACCGGACCACTCCCTCAATTTCTGGAGGTCCTCTGTTCGGTGGCGAATCATAGCGGAACGGTCCACGCGGCTTCGCCGGGACATCGCATCACCTGCGCGCACAGCACCGATCGGGGGATTGCCGTCCGCCGACGGTAAGAACCGCGTACCTCGCGGACACTCACCACCGGATGTCTGTGCCAGGGTCACCCGGATGCGAATGGACCGCACGTGGCGGACGATCGACTCGTCGGGCCGATCGGCGTCCGCACCGGAGGGAGCCGCAGGAAGCCGTGTCCACACTGGAACAGTTCGCCTCGTCCGGCGACGCCGACGCGGCCGAGCCGCTGTCCGTGGACGCCGCCTACTACCGCGTGTGGCGGTCCGCGCTCACCGCGTCGACGGTCGGGACGATCGGTCTGGAACTGGAAAGCCACGTCGTGAACCTCGACGCGCTCGCGGAACCGGTGCCGTGGGAGACGCTCGAACCCTTGCCGGCCAGCGTCGACAGGGCGGCCGGACACAACGCCGTGAGCCGCGAACCCGGCGGCCAACTGGAACTGTCGGCCCCGCCGCAGGCTTCGGTGCTCGCCGCGGTCAACGGGTTGCGCGACGACCTGGACCGGGTTCGGGCCGCACTGGCCGAGTTCGGTGTCGGACTGGCGCAGGCCGGAACGGATCCGTTGCGGCCGTCGCGCCGGATGAATCCCGGTGACCGCTACCGGGCCATGGAGGAGCACTTCGCACGGGACCGGTCCGGGCACCCGGCGGCCGTGATGAACTCGTCAGCGTCCATCCAGGTCAATCTCGACGCCGGACCGCGGCACGCCTGGTCCGAGCGGGTCGCCCACGCGCACCGGCTGGGACCGACGCTGACGGCGATCGCGGCGAACTCGCCCTGGCTGCACGGGAAAGCCACCGGATGGCAGTCGTCGCGCATGCGCGGGTGGTTCGGGCTGGACCGGCGGCGATGTGGCCCCGTGGTCGGCCCCGTGATCGCCGCCGGGAAGCCGGGAACGACGGCGGACCCGGCGACCGCGTGGACACGGTTCGCCCTGCGCGCACCGGTGATGTTCGTCCGTCGCGGGCCGGGCCTGTCCGCTGTCGTCCCGGACGTCACGTTCGAACAGTGGGTGACCGGTGAGGTCCCGCTGGGCGACCGGCTGCCGACGGCGGCGGACCTCGACCTCCACCTGACGACGCTGTTCCCGCCGGTCCGGATGCGCGGCTACCTGGAACTGCGGTATCTCGACGCGACGCCCGCGCGATGGTGGCCGGCCGTCGTCGCCGTCGTGGCAACGGCGATGGACGATCCCGTCGCCGCCGACCGCACCGCGGAGGCGACGGAGCGGACGGGCGGACTCTGGTCCCAGGCGGCGCGTTACGGCCTGGCCGACGCCCGTCTTGCCGAATCGGCCCGCCGATGCCTGCGGATCGTCGCCGACCGGGTGCCGGCGGCACTCGCGAACGACGTCGCCGACCTGGCGGAACTGGTGGAGTCGGGCCGCTCGCCGGCGGACGTGCTCGCCGAGCGGATCGCGAAGGTCGGCCCGGAAGCCGCTCTCGCCGAACTGGCACGCCCCTAGGACAGAGGAGAACATAATGGGATCACTGGAAGATCTCGATGTCGCGAACGGCGACCCCGTGGCGGTCGACCACATCGGGACGGCCGTGACAGCGGGCCGGCTGGTCTACGACGACGGCGCCGTGCAGACCTTCGAACCCGACGGCACGACCGTGTACGTCGAGCACGGCAGGCCCACGCGCGGGACATGGTACGTGGACGACGACGGCCGCTTCTGCTCGTTCTGGCCGCCGAGCTACCGCGCCTGCTACGACCTGCGCTGGATCGTGGACGACGGCGACATCGCCGGCCTGACCTTCGCCGAGCGGGACAACGGCTCGGTCTTCGCCGGCCGCTACCGGTGACCGTCGGGTGCGGGCGGCTCCTCGTTCATCCATCCGGTGAGCGACAGCAGGAGCCGCTCGCACGCCAGCCTGCACCGCTGGCAGGCTTCCGCGCATCTCCGGCACTGCTCGTACCGGGCCGCATGACGTTCGCACTCCTCGGCGCAGACCCGGCATGCCTCGGCGCAGAACTCCACGGCGGCACAGATCAGGTCGACGTCCACAGTGACCTGGCCGGCCACGAGCCAGCCGGTATCCACACAGGCCTCGGCACAGTCGAGGCTCGACCGCACGACCGGGATGAGCTCCGCCAACTCGTCCTCGCCCAGGCTGGCATCGGCACAGCAGGTGCAGATTGCGGCGCATGCGAAACACTCCCGGACACAGCGGACGAGAATCTCACGGTCCACAGTGGGCTGGTGCACAACGAGAATCCTCGGTGGACGTTCGTCGGTGTCGCATCCGTGTCACCACAGGGTCGGTATCGAGGACGTCCGCACGTCAGGGCTGCGCCGTCGCCGGGGAGGACCCGGATGCGATCGGCCGCGCGCCGCCACAGGATGGCCGGCGAGCCCTGCCGGTGCCGACGACGAGGAGATCCCGACATGGACACCGTGGCGACGTCGAGCTACCTGCCACCGCTTGCCGAACCGTGGCGGACACTCCCCGACATGGTGGCCGAGCGCCAACTCGGCATATGACGCGCGAACATCTGCCCTGCGACAGAACCGAGCTCGAACAGCTGTTCCTGTTCGAGAGGCTGACCGACGACCAGCTGGACTGGTTGTGCCGCAACGGCCACGTGGAACGCTTCGAGACCGGCTACGTGTACCGCGAGGACGATCCGGCGACCGCCTTCTACGTGTTGCTCGACGGCGAGCTGGTGATCTCCCGGCGGATGGGCGACGAGGACGTGGAGATCAACCGGACCAGCCAGGTCGGCGCGTACGCGGGCGCCTGGCGGTCGGTGCTCGGCGACCGGGTGAACCGGACGCTGGACGACACGTTGCGGACCACGCGCCCGTCGCGGATGTACGTGCTGGCCGCGGATCGGTTGGCGCAGCTCATGCGGGAGTGGTTTCCGATGCCGCTGCACCTGTTGGAAGGTCTCTTCTCCGGCATGCGCAACACGGGCGAGGCGATCGGTCAGCGGGAGCGGCTGATGGCACTGGGTTCGCTCGCGGCGGGCCTCACCCACGAGCTGAACAATCCCGCGGCGGCCGCGATCAGCGCCACGGCGGCATTGCGTGAGCGGGTCGGTCAGGTGTGGCGCAGGTTGGGCACGATGCCCTCCGGTGAGCGGACACCCGATGCGTTGGCGACGGTGGCGAACCTGCGGGAACAGGCCGTCACCCGGATGTCCCCGACGCTGCCGGTGAGCCCCATGGCAGCCGCCGAGCGGGAGGACGAGCTGACCGACTGGCTGGACGTGCACGGTGTCCCGGACGGCTGGGACATCGCGCCGACGTTCGTGCAGGCCGGACTGGACGTGGCATGGCTGGACACGGTGGCGGCCGAGGTGGGCGACGGCGCGCGCCTGGACAGCGCGCTGGGCTGGCTGAACCTCACGGTCGACATCGAGATGCTGATGGGCGAGATCGAGGACTCCACGATCCGGATCTTCGCGCTGGTCGACGCGGCCAAGCAGTACTCGCAGCTCGACCGGGCCCCCTACCAGGTGACGGACGTGCACGAGCTGCTGGACAGCACGCTGTTGGTGCTCAACCACCGGATCGGCGACGGTGTCACGGTGGTCAGGCAGTACGACCGGAGCCTGCCCGCGATACAGGTGTACGCGGCCGAGCTGAACCAGGTCTGGACGAACCTCATCGACAACGCCGTCGACGCCATGAACGGCCGCGGCACGCTGACCGTGCGCACGTCGGCGGACGGCGACCGGTTGCTGGTGGAGATCCGCGACACCGGCCCGGGCGTGCCCGACGACATCCGCCACCGGATCTTCGAGCCGTTCTTCACCACGAAACCGGTCGGCTCGGCCGTCGGCCTGGGCCTGGACGCGTCCTGGCGGGTCGTGGTGGACCGGCACCACGGCGATCTGTCCGTCGAGTCGTCGCCCGGGGACACCCGGTTCCGCGTGCGGCTGCCCTACGCCCAGCGCTGATCCGACGGCCGGTCAGCCCTTGCGGAGGTCGGGAGCCGGCCACCCGAGCAGGGCGACCCGGGTCGCGCTCCACAGGGTCCGCATCGCCACCTGGACCGCCTTCGACGTGTGGCCGAGCACGCGGGCGGTGGCACCGCATCCATGGGGCAGTTCGCTGGCGGCGACCAGAACGCCTGCGCCGTCGCCGAGCGTGTCGCGCAGCAGCGTGACGATCTCCGGCGACGGGAGCCGCGCGGTCACCACGTACAGCGTCGCGAGGACGTCGTAGTCGCCGAGCACGCCCGGCGACGCCGGATCGCCGACGCCTCCGGGCCGCAACCGCAGGGTGTCGGCGAACCGCAGGGCGTCGTCGGCATCCCGGACTTCGGTTTCGGCCCAGTACAGGTCGTACACGTGGGACTCGCCGTGCGCGACCCGGCCCGGCAGCAGCGTCTCCCCGAGGATCACGGTCGAGTCGGCCGCCGCCGTGAGGCAGGTGCGTTGGAACAGGCGGGAGCCCCGGAACGGGACCACCGGGTCGGGAAGGTACTCCAGTACCGCGCCGGCGCCGACCCGCAGGTTCACCAGCTGCGTGGCGAAGTTGTCCCGGGCGGCGAAGACCTTGGTCGCCGCCTGTGTCGTGACGTGCACCGCCGAACCCGGTCCGCAGTCGATGTCGATGCGGTAGCGGTCGCCCTGCACGAGTCCGTCACCCTGCTGCTGCAGGAACACGAATGCCATGTCCGGGCGGCCGGGGTCCAGATGGATCGGCCGGTAGACGTGCAGCGGCGCGCGCTGGTACTGACGCACGATCCGGGTGCTGCCGCCGGATCGGGCGAGCGCGATGTCGAGCACCCCGGTCTTGCCGGCCGCGCCGACACCCAGACCGTCGCGGACCGTCCCGCCGTTGGCCAGGAACTCCGCCGGGAGGCCGGGCGGAGCGCACCACGCCGCGTCGTCCCGGGCGGTCATCGGGCTGCCAGCCGCCCGATGACCGTGCCGATCCGCTCGGTGACCTCGGCCAGGCCGTCGCCGGTGAAGCAGTTGGTGAACACGAACGGCCTGCCGTCGCGGACGGCACGCGCGTCCCGGTCCATCACGCCGAGGTCGGAGCGGACGTACTCGGCGAGGTCCACCTTGTTGATGACGAGCAGGTCGGAGTGTGTCACGCCCGGGCCACGCTTGCGCGGGATCTTGTCGCCCTGTGCCACGTCGATGACGAAGATGAAGTAGTCGGCGAGGGCGGCGCTGAACGTGAGCGTCAGGTTGTCCCCGCCCGACTCGACGAGCACGACGTCGGCGTCGTCGAAGCGGTGCGTGAGCTGCGCGACCGCGTCCAGGTTCATGCTCGGGTCGTCCCGGACCGCGGTGTGCGGGCAGGAACCGGTCTCCACCCCGACGACCCGTTCCGGTGCGAGCACACCGGCCAGGGTCCGGCGCACGTGTGTCGCGTCCTCACTGGTGAAGATGTCGTTGGTGA
>DASZXM010001088.1:0-2924 GCA_035546415.1 Pseudonocardiaceae bacterium | reverse complement strand
GGGGTCAGCAGGTAGAACTCCAGGTTCAGCGGCTCACTGCCGCCCAGGTGGGACAGGTGGGTGAGCACCCGGCCCGGCAACAGCTGTCGCAGGTGGTAGGCGATCGCGGCCGGCGTCGTCGGAACGGTCGGCGGCGCGGGGATGACGGTGAGGTGTGCCTGGGCGGTGGGCACGCGTGCCGGACCGAGCGCGTGCCCAGCGAGCACGACACCGAACGCCAGCACGGCGACCGTGACCAGCGTGGCAGCCGCGATCCTGGCCCGGCGCACCAGGCGCAGCCGTCTGCCCTGCCGCAGCGCGCCGGTCACCAGGTCGCCCAGCGGCGGCTCCGGTCGCGCTGCCAACTCCTGTGCCAGGCGGTCGTGGAAGCTCTCGTCCACCATCCCCCTCAGGTCGGACCCCACCCTCCAGGAGGACGGGGTGGACCGGCCGTCGCGTCGCAGCAGCCGTCTGTGTCCTGCGTCACACCGGGTCCGACGGCGCCGTTACCGGATGCAGGCAACTTGCTGGTTCGGCAATGTTTCTTGCTAGTTCGTCGGCATCATGGGCACCGTGGTTCCCATGAGCGAACGAGACTATGACGTGGTGGTCGTCGGCGGTGGTGCCGCCGGCCTGTCCGGCGCACTGGCGCTGGCCCGATCCCGCCGGTCGGTCCTGGTGGTCGACACCGGCCGTCCGCGCAACGCGCCCGCGGCGCACATGCACAACTACCTGTCCCGGGATGGCTTGGCACCGTTGGACTTCCTGGCCGCCGGCCGCGACGAGGTCCTCGGCTACGGCGGCCGGATCGTCACCGGCGAACTGGCGTCGGTGCGTCGCATCGGCGGCGGCTTCCGGATCCGGCTGTCCGACGGGACCACCCTGGCCGCGCGCCGGCTGCTGGTGGCCACGGGCCTGCGGGACGAACTGCCCGACGTGCCCGGCATCGCCGAGCGGTGGGGCCGGGATGTGCTGCACTGTCCGTACTGCCACGGCTGGGAAGTGCGCGACCAGCGGGTCGGCATCCTGGCCACCGGGCCGATGACCGCGCACAGCGCTCAGCTGTTCCGCCAGCTGACGCCGACGGTCACCGTGCTCGCCCACACCGGCCCGGAACTGCCCGGGACCGAGCTGGAACGGTTGGCAGCGCGGGGAATCACGCTCGTGCCGGGCAAGGTGACCGGCCTGCGCGTCGTGGACGACGCACTCGCCGGCGTGGAACTGGCCGACGGCACGACGGTTCCGCTGGACGCGCTGGTCGTGGCACCGCGCCTGACGGCCACCGTGCCGGCGGCCCTCGACCTGCCGACGGCCGAACAGGTCGTGGGCGACACGGTCATCGCGACGTACGTGCCGACGGACGCCACCGGCGCGACCGACGTGCCGGGCGTGTGGGCGGCCGGCAACGTGACCAACCCGATGGAGCAGGTGGGCGGTGCCGCGGCGGCCGGTGTCCGCGCCGCGGCGGCGATCAACATGGACCTGATCGAGGAGGAAATCCGCACCGCGATCGAGGACGCCGCACCGTTCTCCGCGCGGATGGAACGGGAGGCAGCCCGACGGCGGCACTGACCAGCTCACCAAGCACGGCGCGCGGATGGAACGGGAGGCGACCCGGCAGCGGCACCCACCAGCCCACCACGCACGGAGCCCGCAACGAGAGGCAGGCAGGCGCCAGTACTCCCCCGCTCACCACGCACGACGCCCGGACAGAACCGGAGGCGACCCGGCGCCAGCACTCACCAGCCCCACCCACCACGCACGGCGTGCGGTCGCCGGCGATCACGGCACTGACCGTCGCCCTGACCGGCGAATACACCTCAGTCACCGCCCTGACCTCTTGACTTTGCGCGGCAAAGTCCGTTACTTTGTGGCGCAAAGTCAAAGGGGGTCGACATGTCCACAGCCGTGCTGTCCCGAGGACCGACGGCCAGAGACCTCGCCGCCAACGCCCTGATCCTGGGTGTCGCGGCGATCGCCTGGTTCGGTTGGGCGCAGGAACGCCCGCCGGCCGGCTGGTCGGTGCCGCTGGGCGTCGGGTCGGGGTTGGGCCTGGTCGTCGCCGCGTTCGCGGGCGTGGCGGTGTGGCGGCGTCGACGGGGTGACTCGGCGATGACCGAGCCGGAGGGCAGGCGCACCTACTACCGGACGGTGGGCGTGGAGTGCGCGGCGATCGTGGTCGGTGTGGTCGGTCTCGGGCTGGCCGGCCAGTCGGACTACCTGGCGCCGTGGATCCTGTTCGTGGTCGGCGCGCACTTCCTGCCGTTGAGCGGGCTGTTCGACATCCGGAGCCTGGTGCCCGCGGGGCTGCTGTTGGTGGTGGCATCGGCGGTCGCCGTCGTGGCGGGTCTGGTGTGGACGGTCACGCCGAGCGCGGTGGCCGGCGGTGTGGGCGGATCGGTCCTGCTCGTGGTCGCGGTCCTGTCGTTGGTGCGGCGATGAGCGACGAGGAGTTCGACACCGGCGCGGCGGCCGCCCTGATCAAGCTGACGACCGACGAAGCCCGCCGCTCACTGGCGATCCAGGTGCCGCTGCTGTACGCGAGCTGGGGTGTCGCGTGGCTGGTCGGCCTGTTCGTGATGTGGCTGTCGGTGCGCCACCAGGCGCCCTACCAGGGTCCGACGGCGGCACCGTCGATCCTGTTCGGCGTGCTGCTGCTCGGGGCGCTCGTGGTCACGATCGGCACCAGCATCCGGGCGACGCGCGGGGTGCACGGGGTGTCGGAGATGCAGGGCGCGATCTTCGGTGTCGCCTGGCCGATCGGGTTCGTCACCCTGTACACGGTGGTGGGCGCGCTGGCGCACGCGGGCGCCAGCGTCACCGTCGTGGGCCGGGCCAGCGCGGGGGGGCCACTGCTGGTGACCGGCCTGATCTACCTGGCGGGGGCGGCGATCTGGCTGGACCGCGCGATGCTCACGATCGGCGTGTGGCTGCCGGTGGTCGCG
>DASZXM010001087.1:0-5589 GCA_035546415.1 Pseudonocardiaceae bacterium | reverse complement strand
CCTCCGACGGTCCGAACCGGCCGGTCCGGTTCACCGATTCACAAGGTACGCCGGGTCGACCGGGCAGCGCTTGACGACATCCGTCAGGTGTGACTAACGTTAGCGCAAGCTGACGAATGGAGGGGTCATGCCGAACCCGGTCGCGTTCTTCGAGGTGACCAGCGCCGACCACGAACGGGCGCAGAAGTTCTACCGTGAGCTGTTCAGCTGGCAGGTCGCCGCCGACCCGGCGATGGGCGGATACGGCCTCGTCGACACCGGCGCCGGCGAGGGTGCGGTCGGCGGCGGCATCGGGCCGTCGTCGCAGCCGGGGGACACCGGCGTGCGGATCTACGTCCGGGTCGACGACCTGGACGCCTACCTGGACCGTGCGGAAGCGTTGGGCGGCAAGCGACTCGTGCCGCCGACGGACCTGCCGGGCGACTTCGGCCGGTTCGCCGTGTTCACCGACCCGGACGGCAACCAGGTCGGCCTGTGGGCGTGAGCGAGGAGAACGCGACCGACCGGGCGTTGCAGGCGCTGGCCGAACCCCGGCGGCGCGCCATCCTCCGCCTCGTCGCCCACGACGAACTGGCGGCCGGCGAGATCGCGGCGGCGTTCGACGTGAGCCGCACCGCGATCAGCCAGCACCTGACCGTGCTGAAGAACGCCGGCCTGCTCGCCGAACGCCGCGACGGCACCCGGCGGCTGTACCGGGGCAGGCCCGAGGGGTTGGCGGAACTCCGCGCGTTCCTGGACGACATGTGGGCCGACTCGCTCGACCTCGCCCGTAGGCTGGTCGAGGCCGAGCGAGGCCGGACCGACCTCGACCCGGGTTCCGACTCCGGCTTCGGCGGGGAGGCTCATCGTGCCGGCTGAACGACAGAACGTGACGCGGCTGCGCAGGCCGCCGGTGCGCCAGGACACGGTCGTGCGCAGCGACATCGCGCACACGTTCGACGCGTTCGTGCGCACGATGGGCATCTGGTGGCCGGTGAACCCGTTCTCCGCGGGCGGCGACCGGGTCCGCGACGTGACCGTGGAACGGGAGGTCGGCGGCCGGGTCTACGAGACGTGGGCCGACGGCACGGTCGTCGAATGGGGCGAGTTGCTGGACTGGCAGCCCCCGCACGGCTTCACGATGACGTGGCGCGGCACGCCCGCGCCGACGGAGGTGGAGCTGACGTTCCGGGCCCTGGGCCCGGCACTGACCCGCGTCGCGGTCGAACACCGGGGCTGGGAGGCACTGAGCGACGCGCAACTGGCGGCGGACTGCGCACTGCCGGGCGGTTACAGCGGCGGCGGATACAGCAAGGGGTGGACCACGATCCTGGCGAGCTTCGCGGAGTCGATGGACCGGCGGTGACGGTGTTCGGCCCGGTCGCCGCCCTGGCGGGTGGGCTGTGAGTGGTGTCCGGGGTGGGTGCCTGGTCCACGGCGCGGGCGCGTGAGTAGTGGTGTTCGGCCGGCCGATGACGTGGCGGGTGGCGGGGTGGATGGGCTGTGGGTGGTGTCGTCCGGGGCGAGTGCGTGGTCCCGCGGCGCAGGTGAGTGGGGCCTGTCGATGGCCTGGCGGGTGGGCCGCGGTGGTGCTCGGGGCGAGCGCGGTGGTGCCGTGCGCGCGTCCTCGCGTCGGGCGTCGTGTCGGGCGTGGCGGTTTGTCGTCAGTCCGTGTCGATCGGGCGTGGTGTTCGGGTGGCGTGCCTGACTCCGTGGCTGCGGATGTCGTCGATCTCCGCTTCCGCCGCCTGGATGCCCGCTCGCATGAACGACAGGATCGTGCGCAGTTCGGCTTCCGTGCGATCCGCGAGGTAGTCGGCCATGCGCTGGCCCATCGCCGCGTACACCTGTCCCAGCTCGGCCAGTTTTCTCGGTTCGGCGTGGACGATGACGCGGCGGCGGTCGTCCGGGTCGGGCGTTCTCGTCACGTAGCCGTCGCGTTCCAGGCGGTCCAGCACCTTCGTCATGGCGCCGGTGGTCAGGCCGAGCCGTTCGGCCAGCCTGCTGGGCGCCGACGGGCCCTCGGCGAGCAGCCCGAGGCACTGGCCGTCGGCCTGGTGCATGCCCGTCCGGTGGGCGATCGCGATGTTGAGGCGCACCGCCGCGGCCGCGTGGCCGGGCATCTCCCTGGTCACCTCGGCGAGCAGCCGTTCACGTGCTGACACCCCGCCATCCTACAAAATGACTTCCCAAGGAAGCTACTTCTCTGGGAAGCTGTACTCATGCGGATACCAGTCCTGATCGTGGGCGGCGGCTACGCCGGCCTCGCGACCTCGTTGTTCCTGTCCCATCACGGCATCCGGTCGCTCCTGGTCGATCGCCATCCCGGCGTGTCCGTCCAGGGCCGCGCCCGGGGCATCAACCAACGCACCATGGAGATCTATCGCCCGCTCGGGCTCCAGCGGCCGATCGAGGACGCCGGGCGGGTGTTCGACGACGACGCCGGTGTCGCCCGGTGCGCGCACCTGACCGACGAATGGCTGTGGGTCTACGAGCAGGAAGCGCCGCGCGCGTGGCCCGACCTGACCGCGGGCGCGTTCTGCATGGCCGACCAGAACACCGTCGAACCGATCCTCATCGAGGCCGCGCGCAGGCACGGCGGCGACATCCGGCACAACACCCGCATGCTGTCGTTCGACGCCACCGACGACGGTGTCACCGCGCTGGTCGAGGGCATCGGCGAGGTCAATGCCGACTACCTGGTCGCCGCCGACGGACATCGCAGTCCGATCCGCGAGCAGATCGGCATCACCCGGCAGGGCGCGGGCATCACACAGCACCTGGCCAGCATCACGGTGGACGCCGACCTGTCCGGCATCGTGACCCGGCGCGCGCTGTTCTGGATCGTCGTCAACGACGACATCGGCTTCGGCGCCTTCGTCACGACCGCGACACCGAACCGGTGGGGCGTGTCCGTGGCGTACGACCCGGCGACCGAGTCGCTGGCCGACTTCACCGAGGAGCGCTGCGTCCGGGTGGCCCGGTCGGTGATCGGGGCGGACGTGCCGGTGCGGGTCGTCGACGTGGCGGGGTGGCAGCAGGCCGTCGGCGTGGCCGACGCGTACCGGGCGGGCCGGGTGTTCCTGGTCGGCGACAGTGCGCACGTGTGGCCGCCCGCCGGCGCGATGGGCGCGAACTCCGCCGTGCAGGACGCGCACAACCTGGCGTGGAAACTGGCCCATGTGTTGCGCGGCAAGGCGAATCCGAGCCTACTGGACACCTACGAGGCCGAACGCAGGCCGGTCGCCCTCGAACTGTCCCGGATCACCGTGGCGCGCCAGGCCGCCCGCTGGGGCGACGACCCGGAGCGCGACGACGTCGACGACGTCCTGTGCACGCTCGGCCAGCGCTACCGCTCCACCGCGGTCGTCGGCGCCCGCCACGACACGGTTTTCGGCGACACGATGGACACGGGCGCGGCCCCCGGCACCCGGGCGCCGCACGTGTGGCTCGACCCGGACACCGCCGTGCACGACCTGTGCCACGACGAGTTCGTGCTGCTGTCCGCTTCCGCCGCGTGGTGCGCGGCGGCCGACGACATCGCCCGCGCTGTGCGGTGCGATGTGGACGGTGACTGGGGGAAACGCTACCGGGCAGGCGAGGACGACGCGATCCTGCTGCGCCCGGACGGTTATGTCGCGTGGCGTCACGAAGGCCTGCCGGCCGATCCACGCGCCACGTTGGTGAACGCGCTGGACGACATCCTCGGCCGGTCATCAAAGTGACAGCTGTCGTATACGCGACAATATCGATGAAAAGTAGTATAGCGTATTCGACGAGGGACTGAAAAGGATTCTTCTCCTATTCGGCTACCGAAGGTGAGCCGGTCTGTCAAGGGCCGGGGATCGTTCGGTAGCCGTCACTCGTCCGGGCCATGCCGCCGCATCCGATGGTCCGCCGAGGATCGCGCCGCCGAGTGGGTGAACAACTGTCAAACGTCAAGACAACCTGTGAAATTGTCCCGTCCTTGTCCTGTTTCGTCTGGTGTTCCGCCGCACGTCATCACGGCTTCGGCCGAACGGTGCGATCTCGGTTGGGCCGTCCGTCGCGTTGACGGGCATTCTCGCAAAGATACATACCCATCCCTATTCGGGGCGAAACAAGGATTTATCCCGAGGTATGACATTGCGTCTGGTTTTGCGTGCAACGATCCGCTGCGCGGGGGGCACGGGCGCTCACCAGGCGGCCGGACCCCGCTGTCGAAAGGATCCGCATGTCCCGTTCCAGAAGACGCTCACGGGCCACGTTACGGCTACTTCTCACGTTCCTGGTGACGGCGTTCGCCGTCGTCCTCGCATCGTCGGTCGCCTCGGCGAGCCCGACGTCCACCACGGCCGCGAAGCCCAACGCGGCAGCACAGAGCACCGCGAAGAAGGCAGCATCCCCCACCGCCAACGGTGGCGCCCACCCGACGCGCAGGGTGTGTCCGGAAGCCACCAAGCCCGGCTACGCCGAGTGTGACGCCGTCCAACGGACCGACGTCAAGGGCGCGGCGGGTGTCCACCCCAACTCCACGCCGGCCGGCTACGGTCCTGCCGATCTGCAGAGCGCCTACAACCTTCCGTCCGCGACGGCCGGTGGCGGAGCCACCGTCGGCATCGTGGACGCGTTCGACTACCCCAACGCCGAAGCCGACCTGGCCGTCTACCGCGCCCAGTACGGCCTGCCGGCGTGCACCACCGACAACGGCTGCTTCAAGCGCGTCGACCAGCGCGGCGGCACGTCGTACCCGAGCCAGGACCCCGGCTGGCAGGTGGAGGAGTCGCTGGACCTGGACATGGTCTCGGCGGTCTGCCCGAACTGCCACATCATCCTGGTCGAGTCGGACGACAACAGCCTGGACAACCTGGGTGCCGCCGTCAACGAGGCCGTCACGCTGGGCGCGAAGTACGTGTCCAACAGCTACGGCGGCGGTGAGGACCCGTCCGAACTGGCCGCTGACACGGCGTACTACGACCACCCCGGTGTCGTGGTGACCGCGAGCACCGGTGACGAGGGCTACGGCCCGCAGTACCCGGCGGCGTCGCCGGACGTCACCGCCGTCGGCGGCACGTCGCTGGTGAAGGACTCCAGCGCGCGCGGCTGGTCGGAGAGCGCGTGGTCCGGTGCTGGCAGCGGCTGCTCGGCGTACGAACCGAAGCCGTCGTTCCAGACCGACAGCGGCTGCGCCAACCGCGCCGAGGCCGACGTGTCCGCGGTCGCCGACCCGAACACCGGTGTCGCGCAGTACGTCAACGGCTCCTGGATCGTCCAGGGCGGCACGAGCGTGTCGTCCCCGATCATGGCGTCGGTGTACGCCCTGGCCGGCACCCCGGCCCCGGGCACGCACCCCAACTCCTATCCGTACGCGGACACGGGCGCGCTGAACGACGTCACGTCGGGCAGCAACGGCTCGTGCACCATCAGCTACCTGTGCACGTCGGGTCCGGGCTACGACGGTCCGACCGGCCTGGGCACGCCCAACGGCGTGGCGGCGTTCACCACCGGTCCCAGCGGGTTCGTCGCCGGCACGGTGACCGACGCGAGCGGTGCTGCCCTGTCCGGTGCGCAGGTCACCGCCGGTGACCGCTCCACGACCAGCGACGCGGACGGCCACTACTCGCTGACCCT
>DASZXM010001086.1:0-4549 GCA_035546415.1 Pseudonocardiaceae bacterium | reverse complement strand
GAAGATCGCGTCGGTCCCGACGGCACCCATGGCCTCGCCGGGAACGTCGTAGTCGCTCAGTGGGTACTCGGCGGCGATGACGGCGGCGACAGTGGCCGGCACGCCGAGCGTGGCGGAGATCGTGGCCTGGTAGTTGGCGGCGGTCACCGGATGCCCGGCGAGCTCGTCGGCGCCGACGAACAGCCGCCACTCGTCGTGGTTGGTGCCGTCCATGACCGGGACGTGATGGAACCGCCCGGTGGCGAACGACGTGGACAGCTGCTGGGTGAGCACGACGCCGTCGATGTCCGGCGTGTACCCGGTGTTCTCGTCGGCCAACAGCGTGGTGACGGGCACGCTCCGCAGACAGGCAGCGGTCTGGTCGGAGCACCCGACCTTGTCGGCGAACGCCTCACCGGACGCCTCGGCCTGTGCCAGCGACGCCTGCGTCGGGTTGTAGGAACCGGACTCCACGATGGCCCGCTCGAACAGCCCCCGCGATCCGGGCGAGGCGAGCTGCGACAACACGGACAGCCCGCCGGCGGACTCCCCGAAGATCGTGACGTTACGCGCGTTCCCGCCGAACCCGCCGATGTTGCGCTGCACCCAACGCAGGGCGGCCTGCTGGTCCATCAGGCCGTAGTTCCCGCTGTGCGCCCCGAACGCGGGATGCGCGAGAAACCCGAGCGCCCCTAGCCGGTAATTGAGCGTGACGACGACAACGCCGTCGTGCACGAGATCGGTGGGCAGGTAGTCGTCACTCTCACCGGTCACCAGGCTGCCACCGTGAATCCACACCATGACGGGCAGATTCCGCGCCCGATGAGCGGGCGCGAAGACGTTGAGGTAGAGGCAGTCCTCAGCGGTACTCCCCTGCCCGAACGACCCGGCGGGCTGCGCGCAGTGCGGCGCGAAGGCGGTGGCATCCCGAACGCCGTTCCACCGTGCGGCGGGCTGCGGCGGCTGCCACCGTAAACGCCCCACCGGTGGAGCGGCGTAGGGAACACCCAGGAACTCATCGACGCCGGTGGCGGTGACACCACGCACCAGCCCGTGGGCGGTACGCACGACTGGCGCGGTGGCGCCACTGGCATCCGAGGCGGTAAAGGCGGTGACGAGGGCGGCGACGGCAAGCCCCAACCCCAGCCACCTGCTCCTGACACGTGACATGAATGTCTCCTTTCAGGACGAAACCAGCCTGGCACCACCGAGCGGGCTTGCAAAGGAAAAAACCGAATCCCGTTCGGTGTCGGGCGTCAGTACTCCAGCGGCGTCCACACCGGGATCGGAGCCAACAGGTCCGTGTCCTCTCTCGCCCGCTCGAACGAGCCTCCGCCCGCGTACCGATCCGCACCCTCCGTCAGGCTGCTCACCGCCGCCTGCCACGAATCGTGCAACGTCTGGTCAGGCCGTGGCGCGAACCCGAACATCGGGCGCGTCACCGCCCATCGTCCGTCCGGCTGCCGCGATATCCGCGGCTTTCCCCTCACGCTGTCCACCCCTCACGGCGTCGTGGCATACCACAAGAGAACGCCCAGGTAAGTGGCCAAATCAAGTACCGTCGTCCTGACGGACGCGCCGGAAATTCCGCGCATGCGCGACACAAGACCCGCGCCGCGTAACACATCCAGTGCACGGCACGATGCGCGTTCCCGGGAGGCTCACCGCTGGGGAGCCATGAAAGAACGCATACCGGCAGGTGGCCGCGCGCTGCTGGCCGACGTCACCGCCGACCCGCATGCACCACTGGTGGCCGCCGTGTCCGGCCCGGCCGGCACGGGCAAGACGTGCCTGCTCAACGCACTGGCCGACGTCTACACCAGGGCCGGCGTCCGCGTGCACCGCGAGCCGCCGTCCGTCGACGGTGTGGTCCTCGTCGACGGCGTGGTCCTCGTCGACGACGCCCACCTGCTCGACGACTCCGCCATCGCCGGTCTGACCAGCGGCCCGACCCGTCTCGTGGTCGCCTACCGGCCCTGGCCGGCCATTGCCGGCCTCCGCCGCCTGGAGCGGACCCGGCCGGAGGTGCGCCTGGGCCACCTCGACCCGGCCGCCATCGCCGACACCACCGAATCCCCGGACGTCACCGAGATCCACACCCGCACCGGTGGCGTGCCGGCCTTGGTCCGCCACGCCGCCGACGGCCGGTCCGTCGACCTCGTCACCGCCGAACTGGACCGGCTGCCCACCGGCGTGCGGGACATCCTGCTGGCTCTCGCGCTGGGCGGCGACCCGACCCTGCTCCACACGCCCGCCGACGCCGTCACCGACGCCCTGAACCGGGCGTGGTCGGCCGGGCTGCTGGACGCCGCAGGTGACCTCATCGGACTGGCCGCCGAGGTCCTCACCGCGACCACCAACGCCGTTGTCCTGCGCGACCTGAAACGGCGCATCGCGGAGTCACACCTGAACCGCGGTGGTCCGACGCTGCCGACCGCCCGGCTCCTCCTGGACGTGGGCGCACGCGGACCCGATGCGGCTGCCGTGCTGGAAGCGGCCGGCGACGAGGCGCTGGCCGACTCCGCCGCACTGGCCCTGGACCTGTTCGACGGCGCCGTCGCCGCCGGTGCCCCACCGACCCGCCTGGCCGCGCGCCGGGCCGAAGCCGCCGTGCTCTCCGGCGACGTGGACACCGCCCTGCGCCTGGCCGACGTCGCACTGTCCGACGGCACGGACAGCGACCGCGCCGCGTCGGTCGCCGCCGCCGCACTCGCCCAGCGCGGCATGCTGGCCGGCAGCGCCGCGCTGTCCGGATCGACGTCCGCGGGCGCCGCCGTGACCGCGTTGATCGGCGTCGGCGACCTGCCAACGGCCCAACGGGAACTGGCCGCGCTGACGGCCGACGGCCCGGGCCTGGCGCGCAGCGTGCAGTCGCTGGTCGCGCGCGGCGTCCACCACACCGTGACCGGGCAGGAACTGGTCGGGTTGTCCGAACTGGTGCGGGCGACCCGGCTGATCGGCACGCAGCCGACGCTCCTACCCGAATCGCCCGCGGCACTGGCCGCGCTGGTGGCGATCCACATCGGCGAGCCGGACGTGGCCGAACGCATCCTCGCGCGCCAGCAGCGGTCGACGCGCTGCCGCCTGCTGGGCGCCTGGATCGCACTGCAACGCGGCGATCTGGCGACCGTCGAATCAACCCTGGCCGCGTGCGGCGGCGGGCCGCTCGAACCGAGGGACGAACTGTACGCGGCGGCCCTCGCCCTCGGCGCCGCGCGCCGCAACACCGACCTGACCGGCCTGATGACGGCCTGGCCGCGAGCGCGGGAAGCCGTACTCGCCCACGCCGTGGACCTCTATGTCCTGCAACCACTCGGCGAAATCGCCGTCGCAGCGGCCAAACTGCACGAGGACCACGTGCTGGCCGCACACCTGCACACAGCGGACGAACTGCTGGGGCGACTGGACCGACCACCGCTGTGGAGCAGCCCGGCCCACTGGCACGGCCTGCACGCCGCGATCGCCGCGGAATCCCCGCAGAACGCGGGTCACCACGCGCGATCGCTGCACGCGATGGCCGCGGGCGGTCGCTGCGCCGCGGCACTGGCCGCGGCGGCCGGCAGCTGGCTGCGGGTGTTGGCCGGCGAGGTCGACGTGCCGGCCGTGACGGCGGCCGCCCGCCACCTCCACACGGTCGGGCTGTCCTGGGACGCCGCCCGCCTGGCCGGTCAGGCAGCGGTGCGCACGACCGACCGCAAGGCCATGGCCACGCTCCTGAGCTTCGCGCGGGCACTCCAGGTACAGCCGGAACACCAGGAACCCGGCCGGGCGACTCTCAGCAACCGAGAACGAGAAGTGGCCGCTCTCCTGGTGGAAGGCATGACGTACAAGCAAATCGGCGAACGCCTGTTCGTGTCGGCGAAAACGGTCGAACACCACATCGCGCGAATCAGACGCCGCCTGGGTGACCCGAGCCGCAAAGAACTGCTGGCCCGCCTCCGCACCGTGGTGAAGGAAACCAGCTGACCCGACCACGGCGCGCCAAACGTTTTACTCGGCGACGCGCCAGCTCCGCCGGTGAACGAAACCAACTGACCCCGACCACGACACCCCCCGCCCTTACTCGGCCACGGCCAGGCCCTCACAGGTCCGGATGACCACGCGAGCCAGCTCCACCGACGCCCGATCCGTCAGCGGATGCTCGGCCAGAACCTGCCACCGCCGCAACGCTCCCATCACGGCCGCCTGGTGCTGCGCCCGACTCGCCGTCGGTCCCAGTCCCAACCGCGCCCATGCCTGCCATCCCTGGCCACCCAACAACCGCTCGGCCTCCGCCACCGCGTCCGCCGCCAACCGCACCTCGCCACCACGCAACCGCCCCAACGCCCGCATCTCGACCAACTCGTGGGCGCTGACCGACAGCTGTTCCACGGTCCGCCGCAACCGACCGCCCGGACGCCGCCGCACGACGTCCGCCAACACCGTCAGTGCCGCTCTCGCCTTCAGCAGGTCACGCCGCTGCGCGAACTGCGTCGCGAGCACGCCCTGCAACTCGCCGACGCCGCTGCGCCGCACCAACTCGGCCGCCAACACGTCCGGCTGCGAAACCCCTTGCCGCAACAGCACGACG
>DASZXM010001085.1:0-5696 GCA_035546415.1 Pseudonocardiaceae bacterium | reverse complement strand
GGCAACGCGAAGTACCTGGTGAGGACCGTGTCCACGCGCGGCCCGATGAGGTTCGTGAACCGCAGCGTGGTGATCAACACATCGGGGCGGCGCCGGCCGAAACCGCGGACGTACGCCTCGACCTCGGCGTTGTCCTGCGCGTACCCGCTGGACGGCAGTTCCTTGGGGGCCATGTCCTCGGTGAACGCCGCGGGATCGCCGGGGCCGGCCCCGTAGACGGCCGCCGTCGACTTGACCACGAGTTTGCGCACCAGCGGCGACCGCTGGCACGCGGCCAGCAGTTGCATGGTGCCGATGACGTTCATCTCCTTGTGCAGCGGTCGTCCGGTCGGCCCGGCCGGGTGGGCCGTGATGGACGCGTGCACGACGGTGTCCACCTTCGCGGTGGTGATCACCTTGCCGATCAGCGGGTTCCGGATGTCGGCCCGGACGAACTCGGCCCGGCCCATCAGCCGGGACAGCTCCGGTGACGGTGCCGCCGTGTCGACGCCGATGACACGGTCGATGGCGTCGTCCTCGGCCAGGCGGGCAGCCAGATTCCCACCGAGGTAGCCACTCACCCCGGTGACCAGGACGACGTTTGCTGCCATGCGGATGTCACCAACCCCGTCTGCTCGGTCAGTGGCCGATGGTACCCGGCCCGGTACGTCCCATCCGACTCGTCCACGCCGGATTTACGCAGGTCACCGATGCCGTCCGCAGGACCACCCGATCAGCCGCACCTCACCCGAACGGGCGCTGCCGGCCGGCTCGCGAACGGAACCGACCGGCAGCGGAAGTGCGACGACCGTGCGGGCCACCCGCACGCATGGCCGAGGGTCAACCCCTCGGGGTCACTTGCCCTGCTTGCGCCGCGCGTGGCGAGTCTTCCGCAGCAACTTGCGGTGCTTCTTCTTCGACATGCGCTTGCGGCGCTTCTTGATGACCGAGCCCATGCGGGTTCCCTAACTGTCGGTGGTGTTTCCAGGCTTCGACGTGTCAGCCGTCCCCGCGTGGACACGGTGGTCCGCAGGGAGCGCGACACGAACAGCTGCCCACTTTACCTGGGCGGTTCCGCGCGCTTCCTGACTGGTCGGGTAGTGGTCGACTGCCGGTGGGGGCTGGCGGTCAGCCAGCGTCGTAGTAGGCGTTCTCCAGGTACTCGTGGACGGCTCGCTCCGGCACCCGGAACGACTTGCCGACCCGCACGGCCGGCATCTCGCCGGAGTGCACCAACCGGTAGACGGTCATCTTGGAGACACGCATCATCGAGGCCACTTCGGCAACGGTCAGGAACTCCACCGGTCCGAGACTGGTCGCTTCCGTCTCCCTGTTCTGCGCAGGCATGGGTTCACCGCGTCCATTCGACACGTGTCGCGCCGCCGGCTTCCCCACCGGCGGAACGGGACACGCACGTGCTACCTCCGAGGGTAGCGGGACGGATGGGACTAGTGCGACGGGCGGGACTGCCAATCATCACGGTGGCCCAACGTGAACAGGGAATTCACCCGGATTACGTCCCGCTGCCCGGGTGTGTTGCGGCCCGCCACCACCTGATCAGGTGATTGCCGGACGGGCATTCCCGATGACCGAACCGCCTTCGGCTCGGGCTCAGGCTTCGTGTGCGCGGCCCAGTTCCGCCGACCGGTCGCGGGCGGCCTCGATGGCGGCCAGCAGGGCCGCGCGGACCCCGTGCTTCTCCAGCTCCCGGATCGCCATGATCGTCGTCCCTGCCGGCGACGTGACGGCCTCCCGCAGGATCACCGGGTGCTCACCGCCGTCGGCGAGCATCTTCGCCGACCCGACCGCCGACTGGACGATCAGCTGCTGCGCGACCGCTCGCGGCAGGCCGAGCAGGATGCCGGCGTCGATCATGGCCTCGACCAGGTAGAAGAAGTACGCCGGCCCGGAGCCGGACAGCGCGGTGACCGCGTCCTGCTGCGCCTCCGGCACGCGCACCACCTGACCGACGGCCGACAGCAGCTTCTCCACCTCGGTGAGGTGCTCGGCGCCCGCGTGCTGGCCGGCCGAGATCGCGCTCATCGCCTCGCCCACCACCATCGGGGTGTTCGGCATGACCCGCACGACGGGCACGCCCGCCGGCAGCCGCCGCTCGTACAGCGACGTCGGCAGCCCGGCGCACAGCGACACGACCAGCGTGCCGGGCCTGATCACCGGCGCCAACTCGTCCAGCAGGGGATCGATGTCCTGCGGCTTCACGGCCACCACGAGCACGTCGGCCAACTCGGCCGCCTCGACGACCTCGACCCCGCGGACGCCGTACCGCGCGGTCAGCTCGGCCGACCGCTCCGGGTAGCGCTCGGTGAACAGCAGGTCGCCCGCTGCGCGCCCGGCTTGCAACAGCCCGGACAGCAGCGCTTCCCCGATCTTCCCAGCACCCAGCACGGCCACGGTCGTCATGTGACAAGCCTGCCAGACAGCGGGAACCGCGTTCTCAGCGCTCCATCGGGGTGAGCGCCAGCTGACGGCTCTGGCAGACCAGGCGGCCCGCCGAGTCGATCACGATGGCGTCCTCGTCGAACCAGTGGCCGTGCACCGCGCGGCAGCCGACCTCGATACGCAGCCAGCCCGGGGCCGGGCGGCCGCGCAGCAGCGCCGTCACCTGCACCGTGGGCGACCAGCCGAAGCGGCCCAGGTTCACCGTCACCGGCATCGAGATGTCGCCGGCCACCAGGCCGAACAGCACGTCCGGGTGCTCACCGCGGGGCCGGGCCCACATGCGCAGCCGCAGCGGGTCGCCCGCGCGGCCGTGCAGGAAGCCGGTGTTGGCCTGGTCCAGGCGGACCTCGCAGGTGCGGCTCAGCCGGAAGGCGTTGGCGCCGGGCACCGACGCGAGGTCCAGGGCGTCCGCGGGTGGTTTCGCCGGCAGGTCGGGCAGGTCCGTCCACACCGCCGGGTCCTCCGCCATGCGGCCGACCGTGATCATCGACTCGACGCAGGAGCGGCCGCGCTGTTCCAGGTTGACCGCGATCACCGCCGCCGTGCGGCCGAACTTGCGCAGTTCGGTGCGCAGCAGCACCGGACCGATCTCCGGCGACCGCAGGAACTGGGCGCTCACCGCGAGCGGGTCCAGTGCCTCGCCGGGGCCGTCCGTGCCGCCGACCGACGACGCCATCTGCAGTGCCGTGCGGCCCAGCAGCGCCAGCAGGTAGCCGCCGTGCGGCCGGTTGCCGACGGTCCAGTCCGGCGACAGGTCGGCCGTGAAGGTGCCGTCGCCCAGCGACCGCACCTTGCTGGCCGTGCTGAATCCGTTTGCCGGCGCCGTTGCCGCCGGCGCCGCGACGGCCGCGGGAACGGCCGCCTGACCACTCGCCCCGTTCACCGGGTCCTCCTCGCTCCGCCGGCGTTCACGCGACCTCGGCCACTTCGTCCGGCGCACCGGTGCGGGTCACTTCCGGCCCACCAGTGCGCGGGCGAAGAACGCGAGGTTCGCCGGGCGTTCGGCCAATCTACGCATCAGGTATCCGTACCACTGCACTCCGTACGGTACGTACACCCGAACAGTCTCACCAAGGCCAGCCAGTCGGCGCTGCTCCGCTGGCCGAATGCCGTACAGCATCTGGAACTCGTAACCACCGGGTTTGCGGTCGTGCCAGCGGATCCGGTCCTCCAGGATGCGCACCAGCCGGGGGTCGTGGGTGGCGAACATCGGGTAGCCGTCGCCGGCGAGCAGCACGTTCGCACAGCGCACGTAGCTGCGGTCCACGTCCGCCACGTCCTGGTAGGCGACGGACTCCGGTTCCGCGTAGGCGCCCTTGCACAGCCGCACCCGGGAACCGGATCCGGCGAGTCTGCGGCAGTCGTCCTCCGTGCGGCGCAGGTAGGCCTGCAGCACGGCGCCGGTCTGCGGGTAGTCGGCGCGCAGGTCGCCGAGGATGCCCAGGGTGGAGTCCGTGGTGGTGTGGTCCTCCATGTCCAGCGTGACCGTCGTGCCGACCCGCTGGGCCGCCGCGCAGATGCGGCGCGCGTTGGCCAGGGCGATGTCCTCGCCGCCCGAGCCGAGTTTCTGGCCGACCGCGGAAAGTTTCACGCTGACCTCGGCGTGGCCGGTCAGTCCGGCGGTCGCGAGGGCGTCCAGCAGCGTCAGGTAGGCGCGGGTGGTGTCCTCGGCGGTGGCCTCGTCGGTGGTGTCCTCGCCGAGGTGGTCGAGGGTCACGTGCAGCCCGTCGGTGACCAGGCGCCGGGTCGCGGCGACCGCGTCGTCGACCGACTCGCCTGCGACGAACCGCTGCACGACGTCCCGCGACAGCGGCGCGGTGGCCACCAGGTCGCGGATGCTGTCGTTGGCCGCCGCAGCCAGGATCAGGGAGCGGAGTGGGTTCACGAAGCGAGACTTTACGGCTTTCCGCCGGGCGGGGGATCGGGCTCGTCAGCGGCCCAGATGCAGACGGGCGAACAGGAGGGCCTCGGCCAGGTCACGCACCTGGGCGGCCGCGCTGTCGGCGCGCCTGGTGTTCACCTCCAGCACGACGCGACCGGTGAAACCGGTCTGCCGCAGCCGTTCGCACACCTGGGCGCACGGCTGCGTGCCTCGGCCCGGAACGAGGTGTTCGTCACGTCGGGCGCCGGAGCCGTCGGCCAGGTGCAGGTGTGCCAGGCCGTCGCCCATCCGGGCGGCCAGATCCAGTGCGTCGACGCGGGCGGCGGCCGTGTGCGACAGGTCCAGCGTGAAGTGCCGGTGGCCGGCCTCGGTGGGGTCGGTCGACGGCGCGAACGCGGACACCGGACGGCGCCTGCCCATCCCGACCGGGAACATGTTCTCCACGGCCACGACGAGGCCGCTCTCGTCCTCCAGGGAAGCCACCAGGTCGGCGAACCCGTCGGCGTAGCGGCGCTGCCAGCGGAACGGCGGGTGCACGACAACGGTGCGGGCATCCAGTTCGAGTGCGGTCCGCACGGCCGTACGCAACCGGACCTCAGGGTCGGGGGACCACACCCGCTGGGTGATCAGCAGGCACGGCGCGTGCACGGCGAGCACGTCCACGCCGTACCGGCGGGCGAGCGTGCGCAGGCCGAGCGGGTCCTGGCTGCCCCTGTCGGTCCAGACCATGACCTCGACGCCGTCGTAACCCAGTTCGGCGGCCAGCCGGAAGCCGATCTCGACAGGCCGCGGCCACACCGACGCCGTGGACAGCCCGATCGGGATCGGCCGGCTCACCGATGCAGCAGCAGCAACGCGGCAGGCGACACGGTGACCACCAGCCCGGCGAGGATCGCCAGCACGGTGGTCTGCAGGTCGTCGGCCCGCCGCCAGCGGCGCACGCCCAGCACGAGCCCGACGATGACGGCCAGCGCGGCGATCACGGCGACCACCGGCTGCAGGCCCCACAGCCAGCTGAACGCCAGCCACACCGCGGCACCCGCGATGGCGCCGGCACCCACCTGGGCGCCCATCAGGAACCACTCGCGACCCGGCGACACCGGCTCCTCGGCGTCGTCGAAGTCGACCCGGCTCACGGCCGGCCCGTCGATGTCGTCGTCGAAGTCGTCCCGGCTCGGGAACGCCTCGGCGGGCAGCTCGTCGTCCGGCGCACCGACCGGCGGGAAGCCGGGGTCGCTGTCGTCGACGTACGGACCCGCATGCGCCTGGGTGCTCTCCAGCGCGGCGGGCGGCTGCTGCACGGGTGGGCGGCGGCCGGGCGGCATCGACGGCGGACCGACCGGTGGCACGAGCTCCGTGGGAACGGACGACACGC
>DASZXM010001084.1:0-9653 GCA_035546415.1 Pseudonocardiaceae bacterium | reverse complement strand
TGACCAGTTCGCCGGTCTCGCCCATGCCGACCGGTTCGCCGCGCTCGTCCACCACGGCCAGTTGCCAGCCGGCCAGCGGCAGGCCGATCCGCACCGGGCCGTCACCGGTCAGCTGCGCGGCGCACGCGACGACGGTCGCCTCGGTCGGCCCGTAGGTGTTCCACACCTCGCGGCCTTCCACGGCAAGGCGTTCGGCCAGTTCCGGCGGGCACGCCTCGCCGCCGAAGATGAGCAGTCGCACATCCTCCAGCGCGTCCGCGGGCCACAGCGCGGCCAGCGTCGGCACGGTCGAGACGACGGTGATCCCCTGGGCCACCAGCCACGGCCCCAGGTCCACGCCGGTGCGCACCAGCGCCCGCGGTGCGGGCACCAGGCACGCGCCGTGCCGCCACGCCAGCCACATCTCCTCGCACGACGCGTCGAACGCGACGGACAACCCGGCGAGCACGCGGTCGTCCGGCGCGATCGGCTCGTCGGACAGGAACATGCCGGCCTCGGCGTCCACGAACGCGGCGGCCGAACGGTGGCTCACGGCGACGCCCTTGGGCTTGCCGGTGGAGCCGGACGTGAAGATGATCCACGCGTCGTCGTCCGGGCCGGGAACGCCGATCTGCCCCAGCGACGCGCCTGTCACGGTCAGTGCGCCACCGTCACCGAGCACGGCACACACGCCTGCTTCGCCGAACACGAGGTCCGCGCGTTCGGCCGGATCGTCGACGTCGACGGGCACGTAGGCAGCGCCCGCGGACAGCACGGCGAGGATCGCGACGTAGAGTTCCGCCGTGCCCGAGGAAATCCGGATGCCGACCCGGTCGCCCAGGCCAATTCCGTTGTCCCGCAAGCGATCGCGTAGCGCGTCGATCTCGTCGGCGAGCTGCCGGTAGGTCAGCGCCCGCGTGCCGTCGTCGACGGCGGGCGCGTTCGGGTGACGGGTCGTCGTCTCGCTCAGCACGTCCAGCAGCGTGCGCTCGCTGGGTGCGAGATCCGACCAGAACAGGGCGCGGGCGGAAGGCCGCACCTGGATCGTGCCGTTGTGGGACAACAGGTCCGTGGTGACGGTCACCGGGAAACCATCTTCTCGTCCTCCGAGAGGCGATCATCCGGGTGCGTGTGCGCTACGAGTGGCTCACCCGGGCCGACCGAAAGAGTACAGCAGATGAACGAAAAGTTGCTTTCCGGTTGCGGCTTCCGTGGCGGAGATCACCCGGTCACGTAACCGTACTGACAGGTTTAGGCATGCCTGGCACGGAAATTGGCCACCTTGGCGCGGTTGCCGCATCCACGCATATCGCACCATCGGCGTGACCCGCGACGTGAGTTGTCCACATAGAGCCGAGTGCAGTCCTCGGCGTCGCATTCCTTGATCTGGGCGGCGAACTCGCCGGTCAACAGCTCGATCGCCTGCCGTGCCACGGTGGACAGCGCCGCGGCCACGTCACCGGACCGGGTGATCGAGCCGTCCTTCGCCAACCGCACCCGAACGGGTGCCTCCTTGGCGGCCCGGTTGAGCACCCGCCGGTCAGCCGGTTTGGCGGTCCCGGTGGCCAGTCGGTGGACGGCCTCCCGCAGTTGCACGGCACCGGTGACGTCGGCGTCCCGTACCTTGACGTAGCTGTCCAGCACGCCGGCGTCGATCAGCCACCGGGCGAGGTCGTCCGGCGTGGTGAGCAGATCGGTGGCGTCGGTCGAACGGTGTACAACGGTGTTGGCGAGGTCGAGCGCGGGGCTGCCGCCGACGAGCGGGAAGGTCATCCACCCACTGTAACCGCACCGACAGGTTGCACCGATCGGGCGCCTCGGTGTCAACCCCAAGATCGAAGGTGGGGGTAACACCAGGGTCGACTCGGGGTCTGGCCCCATGGTCCGGCTTGTCCGGATGCCCGAGTGTTGTGGTCGTGGGAGATCACGGGGTGGCCGAGGGGAACCGGATGGGTCCCGGTGAGGCGGCCGAACAACTGGTGGGGGCGGTCGCCGACGCGACCGCGAGAACGGGGGACCGCACGGACAGCCCCCGTGCGGCACGGCCCGGACCGCTCCGGTCCGCCGGGTGGTCCGGGCCGCCACAAGCCCCCGAAGCCGCAGCGTTCGCCGAGGTGACAGGCCCCGTGGCGGGACGTGCCGTGCCGGGCGGGTGGGTGGCGGATGGTGTGGCGCTGGGTGCGGATGGCGTCGGGCCGGCCGCGGTCGCGGGCCGGGGGTCCCGGCTTGGCGCGGCCGGTTCGGGCGGGTCCGGGCTGGTGCGGGTCGCCGCGCCGCATCGGCCCGCCGTCGGGCTCGCCCAGCTCGTTCTCGGCGCACTGAGCGTGTCGCTGCTGGCCATGGTCGTGCTGCATCTGCTCGCCGTCGGGCGGCTCGATCCGCTGACCACGACCGTCAGCGACTACATCTCGATCCCCGGCGGGACCGCGCTGCTCGGCCTGGCCGTCATCGGCCTCGCGACCGCGACCGCCGGTCTCGCCGTCGGCGCGCTGAGCACGGGCGCGCACCGGGCGTCCGCGCTGTTCGGCTTCGGCTGCGCCGGGCTGCTGGCCACGATCGCCTTCCCGACCAACGTGATCGGCACGCCGGAGAACCTCGACACGGTCCTGCACCGCTACGTCGCCGCCGCGTTCTTCATCAGCCTGCCGATCGCGGCGCTGCTGTTGCGTGACCGCGCCACGCGCCCGATCACCGTCGCCAGCATGGTCATCGGTGTCGCGTTTCTGGTCAGCCACGTTCCGCTCGTCTTCCCGGGATGGCCCGGTGCGCACGAGATCGCCGTCGTCCTGCCGCGTGGCCTGGCCGAACGCGCGTTGCTCGCGGCCGACATGGTGCTGATCGCCCGCCTGGCCGGACGGGTGAGCCGATGATCGTCACCGGTCTCCTCCTCGCCGTGCTCGCCGCGTGCTGCTACGCGGTCGCCGCCACCTGCCAGCACGACGCCGTGCACGCCGTCGCCGCCGGCCGCGGCCAGCTCAGCCTGGCCCAGCTGGCGTCGCTGTTCGGCAACCGCCGCTGGCTGACCGGCATGCTGGCCGTGGCCTGCGGCGCCGCGTTCCACGTCGTGTCGCTGTCGTTCGCGCCGCTGGTCGTCGTGCAGCCCGTCGGCGTGCTGTCGATCGCGTTGACCGCACTGTTCACCGCGCGGGCGACCGGCACCCGGATGAGCCGGGCGACCGTGCGCTCGGTGATCGCCATCTCAGCCGGCATCGGCCTGTTCGTGCTGGTCGCCGCACCGCACGCGACCGCGTCCGGCGTGCCCGAGTTGGCTGCCGGCCGTATCCTGCCGGTCACCGCGGTCGCCGTCGCCGTGCTCGTCCTGGCCGCGCTGAGCACCCGCAACTGGGCTCGCTGCCCGCTGTTCGCCACGGCCGCCGGCGTCGCCTACGGCACCGTGTCCGTCCTGACCAGGGCGCTCGCCGAACGGATCCGTGTGGTCGGCGTGACCGGGCTGCCGCTCGGCCCGACCGTCGTGGCCGTGCTCGGTGCGATCGTCGCCATCGTCACCGGCGCCGTCTGCGTGCAGCAGGCGTACGCCGCGGGCCGGCCGGACACCGTGATGGCCTGCCAGACCGTCGTCGACCCGCTGGTCGGCGTGCTGTTCGGAATGCTCGTGTTCCACGAGGCCATCGGCTCGACGCCGCTGGCCGTGCTCGGCGAGGTCACCGGGGGACTGCTCGCCACATCGGGCGTCATCCGGCTCGCCCGCACCACCCAACCACATCGATCGAGGAAGCAGGCAATGGACCGTCCACTGAGGATCATCATCGGCGCCGACACGTTTCCGCCGGACATCAACGGCGCGGCCCGGTTCGGTCACCAGCTGGCCACCGGACTGGCCGGCCGGGGACACGACGTGCACGTGCTGTGCCCGTCCGACACCGGGCCGGCCGGCACGACGGTGGTCGACGGTGTCACGGTCCACCGGTTGGCCGCCCACCGCACGCCGTGCCACCCGACGTTCCGGGTGTGCCTGCCGTGGCAGGCCCGCCGCGGTGCCGCCGAACTGCTCGACGAACTGGAACCCGACCTGGTGCACACCCAGGCGCACTTCTCGGTCGGCCGGGCGCTGGTCGGCGCCGCCGCCGAGCGGGACATCCCGGTCGTGGCGACCAACCACTTCATGCCGGAGAACCTGTTCGGCTACCTGAAGGTCCCGGCGTGGCTGCGCGCCGCGGCGGCCCGGCTGGCCTGGCGCGACCTGGGCCGGGTGCTGCGGCCGGCGAAGGTCGTCACCGCACCGACCCCGACGGCCGTCGCCATGCTGCACCGGCAGGGCTTCGACGAGGCCCTGCCGGTGTCCTGCGGCGTCGACCTGGACCGGTTCGCCGGCGACGAACCCGGCGACGGCCGGACCGTGCTGTTCGTGGGCCGGTTGGACGAGGAGAAGCGCGTCCACGAACTGCTGCGCGCCGCGGCCCTGCTGCCCGACATCCGGGTCGAACTCGTCGGCGACGGCAACTGCCGGGCCGCGCTGAGCGCCTTGGCGGCCGGACTCGGCATCGCCGACCGGGTGACCTTCCTGGGCTTCGTCAGCGACGAGGACCTCGTCGCCGCGTATCGCCGCTGCGCCGTGTTCTGCATGCCCGGTGTCGCCGAACTGCAGAGCCTGGCCACGATGGAGGCCATGGCCGCGGGCCGTCCGGTGGTCGCCGCCGACGCGGTCGCCCTGCCGCACCTCGTGGCGCCGGGCCACAACGGCTTCCTGTTCCCGCCGGGTGACGTGCGGGCGCTGGCCGACCGCATCGCGACGCTGTTCGGGCAGCCCGGCGCGCTGGCCACGATGGGTGCGGCCAGCCGGGAGATGATCGCGTGGCACGACGTCCGGTCCAGTCTCGACACGTTCGAGGGGCTGTACCGGACCGCCCTGGGACGTCCGGTCCTGGAACTCGTCGAAACCGACCGGGAGTTGCTGTCCATCCCGGCGGCCGCCGTTCGTCCCTAGAGTGGAAGCCCGACGACCCGCGCCGGGCCCGACCACGTCTGAAGGAGCGGCAATGCCTCAGTACGTAGCGCTCACCTACACGGCCGACGTCGACTGGACGCGCCCGGAGTACGGCACCGAGATGCAGGAGTACGCGGAGTTCGGCAAGGCGGCAGCCGCGGTCATCAAGGGTGGCAACGCGCTCTACCCGACGGCCACGGCGACCACGGTCCGGGTCAACGGCAAGGGTGGTGACATCGTCACCAGCGACGGCCCGTACGCGGAGACCAAGGAAGCGCTCACCGGCTTCTACCTGCTGGAATGCGCCGACCTGGACGAGGCGGTCGCCGTCGCGGCGCAGATCCCGGCGGCGTGGGCGGGCGCCGTCGAGGTGCGTCCCGTCATCCAGTTCGGCTGATGCCGGCCGGTGACGCGGTCGCGCGGCTGGTACGCGAGGAGGGGACTCGCGTACTGGCCACGCTGGTCCGCGTCACCGGCAGCGTCGACATCGCCGAGGACGCGGCGCAGGACGCGGTGGTCCGGGCGTTGGAGACGTGGCCGAGGGACGGCGTGCCGGACAACCCCCGCGCCTGGCTGCTGGTCACCGCGAAGCGGCGGGCCGTCGACCTGATCCGCCGCGAGGCACGCCGGGCGGGGAAGGAGGCGGCAGCGGAGTTGATGACACCGACGAACTGGCTGCCCGAGCCGCCCGACGTGGTCCGCGACGACCTCCTCCGGCTGGTCTTCACCTGTTGCCACCCGACGTTGGCCCTGGACGCCCAGGTGGCACTGGCACTGCGCACGCTGGGCGGACTGTCCACATCGGAGGTCGCCAGGGGCCTGCTGGTTCCCGAGGCGACGATGGCCAAGCGGCTGACCAGGGCGAAACAGAAGATCGCCCAGGCGTGCATCCCGTACCGGGTGCCGGCGGCGGAGGAACTCCCCGGCCGCCTCGCGGGCGTGGCGGCCACGGTCTACCTGATCTTCAACGAAGGGTACGCGGCAGGCGCGGGCGACAACCTGGTCCGCGTGGCCCTGTCGGCGGAGGCGATCCGCCTGGCCCGCCTGCTGGCCGAACTGATGCCCGACGAACCCTCGGTCCTCGGCCTGCTGGCACTGTTGTTGCTCCAGGACTCGCGGCGCGCGGCGCGCCTGGACGCCGCCGGCCACCAGGTGTTGCTGCCCGACCAGGACCGACAGCGCTGGGACGCCAAGGCGATCAAGGAGGGTGTCGAGTTGGTGGGCGTGGCCCTGCGCCGCACCCCCGACCACCCGGACCGCTACGTGGTCGAAGCGGCGATCGCGGCGTGCCACGCGTTGGCACCGTCGTACGCGGCGACGAACTGGGACGCGGTCATCTCCTGGTACGACGTGCTGCTCACGGTGCACGACCAGCCGGTGGTCCGCCTGAACCGGGCAGCGGCGGTGGCCGAACGCGACGGCCCGGCCGCCGGCCTGGAACTGGTGGACGCCATCGACGGCCTGGCGACGTACCCGTGGTGGCACGCCACCCGGGGTGAACTGCTGCAGCGCCTCGGCCGTGCACCCGAGGCCGGCGCGGCCTACGAACGGGCACTGGCCCTGGGCATGAACGACCCCCAGACCGACCACCTGCGCCGCAGACTCGCCGAACTGTCTGGTCGGCCGGACACGTCAGCGGGGTAGATGGGCGGCCCGGTCGGCCATGTCGGCCAGCGGGTCGCCGAACTCCTCGATCCTGGCGATCACGTCCTCCGCGTCGAACACCAGGTCGTCGTGGTTCCGGGTGGCTTCCACCTCGTTCCATGTGACCGGCGTGGACACCGTGGGACGGTCCCTGGCACGCAGCGAGTACGGCGCGACCGTCGTCTTCGTCGGTCGGTTCTGGTCCCAGTCGACGAACACCTTGCCGCCGCGCCGGTTCTTCGCCATCACGGCCGTCACCAGGTCGGGGTGTTCGTGCGCGAGTCGGGTGGCCAGGTCCTTGGCGTACCGGCTGGTGCGTTCGGGTGCGCTCACCAGCACCGGGACGTACAGCTGCAATCCCTTGGCGCCGCTGGTCTTCGGGTAGCCGGTCAGGCCGTCCTCGACCAGTGCGGCTCGGATCAGTTCGGCGACCCGGCAGCACTCCACCAGGTTCGCCGGTTCGCCCGGGTCCAGGTCGAACACCATGAGGTCGGGCACGTGCCTGCCGCCACGCGGGCCGACCCGCCACTGGGGCACGTGCAGTTCCAGCGCTGCCAGGTTCGCCGCCCAGATCAGCGCCGGCAGCCCGTCCAACAGCGGGAAGTCCGCTGTCTCCCGGTCGCTCGTGCTGCCCGGCACGGCCAGCCGCACCGTCCTGATCCACTCGGGGGCGTGCCGCGACACGTCCTTCTCGAAGAACGAGTTGCCCTCCACACCGTTGGGGTAGCGGCGGAACGTCACCGGCCGGTCCGCGATGTGCGGCAGCAGCACCGGCGCGACCCGCCGGTAGTAGTCGATCACCTGGCCCTTGGTGAAGCCGTCCGCCGGGTACAGGACCTTCTCCAGGTTGGTCAGCTTCAGGTGCTGGTCGTCCACGCGCACCACGATCGGCGGGCCGGACTTCTGCGGCGTGCCGCGGCGGCGCACCATCCATTCGTCCTTCTTGCCGCCGCCCCACCGGCCGCCGCCGTCGTGCGCCTTGCGGAAGAACACGTACGGGCCTTCGACACGGTGGCCGTGCAGCACGACCTCGACCTCGTCGCGCTGCCACTTGACCGTGTCGTAGCGGCCCCGGTCCCAGATCTCCACGTGCCCGCCGCCGTACTCGTGGGCCGGGATGTCACCCTCGAACTCGGCGTACTCCATCGGGTGGTCCTCGGTGTGCACCGCGAGCCGCACCGTGCCCGGTTCGGTCGGCAGCCCCTTGGGTACCGCCCACGACACGAGCACGCCGTCCCGTTCCAGCCGCACGTCGTAGTGCAACGCCCGCGCGTGGTGTTCCTGCACGACGAACACGTCGTTGTCGCCGACGGGCAGCGGGCCCTGCTCCGGAACGGGTTCCGGGGTGCGCCGTGCGTCGCGCTTGCGCCGGTACTCGTCCAGGTCCGCCACGACCCACCTCCTCGCTCGACCACGCTAACGAAAACCGCACGGCGGCGCTGGCGTCGGTACCGTCGATCTGGTGACCACCCTCGCTGCGGTACACGGGGTGCTTCCGCCCCACCGGTACCCACAGTCCGAGTTGACCGACCTGTTCGTCCGCCTGTGCCCGGTGAACGGCCAGGACACCCTGGTCCGCCGCCTGCACGCCAGTGCCAACGTCGCCACCCGCCATCTCGCGCTGCCCATCGAGTCATACCCGGGACTGGCCGGTTTCACCGCCGCGAACGACGCGTTCATCGATGTCGGCGTCGAACTGGGCGTCCAGGCGGTCGCGGGCGCGCTGGCGCGGGCCGGTCTCACGGTCGACGACGTCGACATGATCATGTCCACGACGGTGACCGGTATTGCCGTTCCGTCACTGGATGCCCGGATCGCCGGGCGGCTCGGCCTCCGACCGGACGTGAAACGCATTCCGATCATGGGTCTGGGCTGTGTCGCGGGTGCCGCCGGGATCGCCCGCGTGCACGACTACCTGGCCGGTCACGCCGACGGTGTCGCCGTGTTGGTGTCCGTCGAGCTGTGCTCGCTCACGATCCAGCGTGACGACCCGACCGTCGCGAACCTGGTGGCGTCCGGGCTGTTCGGTGACGGCGCCGCCGCCGTGGTCCTGGTCGGCGACGGCCGGCAGCCGGTCGGCGACGACCGGTGGCCCGCCGGACCCACCGTGGTCGCCACGAAGAGCCACCTCTACCCGGACTCGGAACGCGCGATGGGCTGGGACGTCAAGGATTCCGGGCTGAAGATCGTACTCGGCGTCGAGGTCCCGGACCTGGTCCGCACCTACCTGGCCGCCGACGTCGACGGCCTGCTCGCCGAGCACGGCCTGTCCGTCGGCGACGTCCACACGTGGATCTGCCATCCCGGTGGTCCGAAGGTGATCGACACCATCCAGTCCGTGCTCGGGCTGGACGACGCGGCCCTCGCGCTCACCCGCCGGTCACTGCACGACATCGGTAACCTGTCGTCCGCGTCCGTGCTGCACGTGCTACGCGACACGCTGGCGATGCGACCACCGACGGGTGGTTGGGCGGTGCTGATGGCGATGGGGCCGGGGTTCTGTTCGGAATTGGTGTTGCTGCGATGGTGAGCGCGGTGTGGTTCACCGTCCTCGTCGGGCTGGTCGCCGTCGAGCGGGTCGCGGAACTCGTTGTGGCCAAACGGAATCTGGCATGGAGTAGGGCACGCGGCGGCCAGGAGTCCGGGTTCGCCCACTATCCGTTCATGGTGGCGCTGCACACCGGGCTGCTGGCCGGCTGCGTGCTGGAGGTGTGGCTCGGCGGCCGTCCGTTCGTGCCGACGCTGGGCTGGCCGATGGTGGTGCTCGTGCTGGCATCGCAGGCGTTGCGCTGGTGGTGCATCCGCACACTCGGACCACAGTGGAACACGCGGATCGTCGTGGTGTCCGGTGCCGGCACGGTCACCGCCGGCCCGTACCGGGTGCTGCGCCATCCCAACTACGTCGCCGTCGTCGTGGAAGGCGCCGCCCTGCCGCTCGTGCACACGGCGTGGCTCACGGCCGTCGTGTTCACGGTGCTGAACGCCGTGCTGCTGACCGTCCGTATCCGCACCGAGAACGTGGCCCTGGCGGCCGCGCGTGCCTGACGTGCTGGTGGCCGGCGCGGGACCGGCCGGCCTCGCGGTG
>DASZXM010001083.1:0-3869 GCA_035546415.1 Pseudonocardiaceae bacterium | reverse complement strand
ACCAACGACACGCTCGCACCGCTGCGGTCGGTGGTGTCCGGACGCGGCGCCGCGCACAAGCCCCGCCGGTCGGCGCCGCGCGGCCGGTACGCCCGGCTGCGCGCCGGTGCCGCGCGGATGCCGAGCCGGACCGGCCCGCCGACGGTGGCCGGGCGGTGGTCGCTGGCCGTGGACCGGGAGACCGAGCCGACCCGGCGGGCGCACGCGCGGGCCGAGGCGTTCCTGGAGCGGCACGGCGTGCTGACCAGGGGCGCGCTGGACACCGAGCGGGTCACCGGCGGGTTCAGCGGTGTCTACAAGGTGTTGCGCGCGATGGAGGAGTCCGGGCAGGTCGTGCGCGGCTACGTCGTGGAAGGGCTGGGTGCCGCGCAGTTCGCCGCCCGCGGCGCGGTCGACCGGCTGCGCGCGATGTCCCGACCGGGCGGGCCGGAACCCGGCCAGGAGACACCCGTGGTCGTGCTGGCCGCCGCCGATCCGGCTCAGCCCTACGGGGCCGCGCTGGACTGGCCGGTGGCGATCGGCGACACGAAGCACCGGCCGGGCCGCAAGGCGGGCGCCCTGGTGGTGCTGGTCGACGGGAAACCCGCGCTGTACGTGGAACGCGGCGGCCGGTCGCTGTTGTCGTTCACCGAGGACGAGCCCGCCCTGCGGTCCGCCGCCGACGGGCTGGCCAGGGCGGTGCACGACGGTTGGCTGGGCGAACTGGCCGTACAGCGCGCCGACGGCGAGGCCGCGTTGACGTCCCGATTGGCCGAAGTGTTGCGGGACGCCGGTTTCCGCGCCACACCGCGGGGGCTGCGGCTGCGCGCCTAGGCGATGACGGTGGGACGCGCGAACTGGTGTGCCTGTCCGAGGCGAAACTCCAGCAGTTCGCGGTCGTCTGATCGGCGGCAGCCGACGCGTCGAACTCGCCGCCGACTGCCGGCTTCCGTGTCATCGGACGCCGAGGGCTGGTGTTCGGTCGGCATCCGAACGACCATGGAGGACAACGCCTCCACGAGGGGGTTCGGCGGGACCGGGCACGAGTGCGATCCACGGTGCCGGAAAGCTGCTGCGACGGGTGGGGTGCCCAGCCTGTCGTCAGGAGGGCCGGATCGTCGTGGCCACCTTCCCGGGTTCAGTTCACGACGGTCCGGGCTCGGTCAGTGGACGGTCCCGGGCGTCCAGGACGTGCCGTTCCCGGTGTCCGGCGGCTGGCCACCACCGAGGCCGTCGGCGGACGAGACACCGGCGCCGAGCACGGCGGTGCCGACGAGGAGGACAGCGGCCACCACGGTACGGGCGGTCCAGCGGACGAGGGCGTGCGACATCGGCCTACTCCTTGCGTTCACGGGCGAACACAGTGGGCACGAACCAGCGGTCCGGCCGAATTCCAGTGTGCCGCCGGCACATTCGGCGAGACCATCCGCCAGTCGGTCATGCATGGGTCAGCCGCGCGCGGACCGTACGGGCGCGGACCGGGTCGACCTCGTCGAACAGGGCGACCGCGTGCAGCCAGGAATCCCTTGCCAGCGCGACGGATCCGTGACCGGCCAGGGCGAGCCCGAGATTGTCCAGACCACTGGCCTCCCCGCTGCGGTCGCCCAGTTCCCGGAACATCAGCACGGACCGCAGGTGACAGTCGACGGCGGCGTCGTAGTCGCCCATCACCCGGTAGGCGCCGCCCAGGCTGTCCAGCGTCTCGGCCTGGCCGAGCTGGTCGTCGACGCCGACCAGCGCGCTCAGGCCGCGCCGGTAGCAGTCGATCGCGGCACCCAGCCGGCCCAGGGAGAGGTACGCGCTGCCCAGGTTGTTCAGCGCCTGGCCTTCACCGCACTGGTCGCCGACCTGGCGGAACAGCGTGATCGCCCGGTCGTGGTGGGCGATCGCCGTGGTGAACTCGCCGCGGGCGCGGTGCAGCGAGCCGAGGTTGTTGGACACCGCCGCCTCACCCCATACGTCGCCGATCTCCTTGCGCAGCAACAATGCCTGGCACAGCAGCGTGTGCGCGTGCTCCGGCCGGCCGGTGTTGGCGCGGGCGATGCCCAGGTTGTTCAACGCGATCGCCTGCGCCAGCCGGTCGCCGACGGCACGGGCGGATGCCAGCGCCACCTGGTGGGTGTCGATGAGATCGGCCCAACGGTTGCGCAGCGAGAAGAACCCCCACAGCGCGGTGGGCAGCCGCCACGCCAGGTCGTGCAGCCCCCGGTCGGCGGCGTCGTGCACCAGCTGCACGATGGTGGGGCGTTCCGTTTCGCACCAGGCCATCGCGGCCGCATGGTCGGGAAAATCCAACGGGGACACGGTGGTCACCGTGTCCAGCGGCTGGCGGCGGCGTTGCGGCAGCAGCACGCGGTCGGCGGCGTCGGCCGTGTGCAGGTACCAGGTGAGCAGCCGGCGCAACGCCGCGTCCCGGTCGGATTCCGGCTCCTCGGCACGCACCCGCGCGGCCGCGTACAGCCGGACCAGCTCGTGCACCCGATACCCGTCGACGCCGCTCTCCTCGATCAGGTGCACGGCCGTCAGGGTGTCCATGAGCCGGTGGGCGTCCTCCCCCAGCAGCGCCGTTGCCGCCGGCACGCCCGGTTCCAGGCTGGGCAGCAGCCCGAGCAGCCGGAACATCCGCGCCGCCGGTTCCGGCAGCGCCCGGTACGACCAGGAGAACACGCTGTCGACGGCCGTCGTGTCGTCTCCGGCGACGGCCAGCGCGGCCAGCCGGTCGCCTTCCGAGCGCAGTTCGGCGACCAGGTCCGCCACCGGGCGGCCGGGCCGGCCCGCGGCGCGGTCGGCGGCGATCCGCAGCGCCAGCGGCAGGCTGGCACAGCGGGCCACGAGTTCGGCGACGGCATCCGGTTCGGCGGCCACCCGGCCGTCGCCGATGATGCCGGCCAGCAGTGCCGTGGCCTCGGCGTCGGCCAGGCCGCCGAGGCCGAGCCTGCGGGCGCCGTGCCGGACGGTCAGGCCGGTCAGCCGGACCCGGCTGGTGACCACGACGACGCAGTCCGGACAGCCGGGCAGCAGCGGCTCGACCTGTTCGACGCTGCCGGCGTCGTCCAGCATCAGCACCATCCGCTTGCCGTCCACGACGCTGCGGAACAGCGCCGACCGGTCGGCGTCGTCGTACGGCACCGTCTCCGGTGCGACGCCCATGGCGCGCAGGAACCCACCGAGCACGTCGTACGGGTTGGCCGGACTGCCGGTCGGGTGGTAGCCGCGCAGATCGGCGAACAGCGCGCCGTCCGGAAACGCCGACCGCAGCGTGTGCGCCCAGTGCAGCGCGAGCGTCGTCTTGCCGATCCCGCCGAGCCCTTCGATGACGACGATCAGCATGCCGCCAGGTGCGCGGCCGGCGAGCATCGCGTCCAGTTGGGCGATCTCGTCCTCGCGGCCGGCGAAGTCGGCCACGGCCGCCGGCAGCTGCGCGGGCCGGTGCCTGGTGTCCCGGCGCGGGGTGGTCCTGGCCGGCCGGGTCGGCGGGCCGATCAGCAGCCGCAGCAGGCCGCCGTCCGCGCCCAGGGCGTCGTCGCAGCCGCGGGCCAGTTGCACGGTCGGCGGTTTGTCACCGTTCTCGACCTTGCTCAGGTAGCCCTTGCTGTAGTGCACTCGCGCGGACAGCTCGGCCAGCGACAGCCCGCGTTCGGTGCGCAGCGTGCGCAGGCGCTCCCCGAAAACCCGGGCCGCTGGGTCGGCTTCCTGCTGTTCGTGCACCTGGCGCGGCCTCCCCACGGCCTCGTCGCGCTCGTCGATAGGCCGAACACGGTACCTACGGGGCCACGATCCGGCAGGGTCCAAACAGAGCAAGGGTGACCGTGAAAAGCGCACTCAACCTGCGGTTTTGTGTCCGCTTGATCGCTGTCCGCGACCGGTGCGGCGTTTCCCTGTTTCCCATT
>DASZXM010001082.1:0-6128 GCA_035546415.1 Pseudonocardiaceae bacterium | reverse complement strand
GGTCCCCGACACGTCCCGGGCGCACACCTCGTTCAGCGTGACGACGTCCGGTCGGTACCGCCTGATCAGCCCGGCGGCCTCCACCGTCGACCGCCCGTCCCGGTAGCAGCTGGCCATGCCGCTGTCGCAGAGGTTCACCTGCAGTTCGCGGACGCCGCCGGCACTCACCGCGGCGGCGCCGGAACAGGCGCCGACGACGGCGACCGCCACGCAGAGGAGAACCCACCACCGACGCACGTCCCCAACATAGTCAGCAGCGCCACACCGGCCAGGACGTAGCCGTTCCCGACGATCTGCTGCCACCAGTTCCAGTGCAGGTAGGCAAAATGTGCCGACGGCAGCAACCGGTACGGCCCCATCACGAACACCCCCACGGTGGCCGCGCCCGCCACCGCCCAGCGGACGTCCCGGTACCGCGCCGCGTGGCCGGCGATGGCGATGACACCGGGCACCGCGTACACCCAGTGGTGGCCCCACGACGTGGGCGACGCGATCAGCCCGAAGCACCCGACCGCGGCCATCGCCAGCGCCGGTTCCCGCATCGCGTGCGCCCGCCGGACGGCGGCCACGGCGATCACCAGCACGACGGCCACCACCGTCAGCCACAGCAGGTCCCGCGTCGGCTGGGGCAGGCCGAGCCGGGCGAAGAACCCGTCCACGGTCTGGTTGGAGAAGTAGGGCGAGCCGCTGACCCCGCGCGCGCCCTTCCCGGGCTCGAACCAGAACTCCATCGACCCGTGGTACGACACGGCGAACCCGGCAACCGTGGCCAGCAGGCCGCTCACCGCGGCCGTGCCGGCGGCGCGATAGTCCTTGCGCAGCAGGAAGTACAGCAGGAACACCGCGGGAGTGAGCTTCACGGCGGCGGCGATCCCGACCAGCGCGCCGCGCGGCCACCGGGTCCGTGGGGACAGGCAGTCCAGCGCGACCAGCGCCATGAGCAGCAGGTTGACCTGACCGAACCACAGCGTGTCCCACACCGGTTCCAGCGCGAACGCCAACGGCAGCAGCAGGGCGGTCGCCTCGGCGGCGCGCGCCGGCCAGACGGTCCGCATCGACAGGAAGATGACGGTCCCCAGGGCGACCACCGAGATCGCCATCATCGACAGGGCGGCCACCGGCCACGGCAGGACGGCCAACGGACCGAGGAACAGCACGGCGAACGGTGGGTAGATGAACGGCAGGCGGTTGTGCGCGATGGTCCTGGGTAACGGCCCGTACATGTCCTGTCCCGACCACCAGGCAACCACACCCTTGCGATAGACGTCCAAGTCCATGAAGGCCGGCGGGCTCTGGGCGTAGAGCACGACCGCGACGACCAGCACCGCTCCGGCGCTCACCAGCCACGGCCATCGGTGCCGGCGGGTGGCACCGACCAGCACGGCCGGCCGGACAGCGAGCGCAGCGGGCATCGGGGCTCCCTCGATTCGACGACAAGCTATGCATCGAGTGTATACACCATGTGTATAGCGGCCGGCCACCCGCCCTGGACCGTCTCGTCTAGACCGATCGGTCGGTATCCTGGGCGGCATGAACGCCCAGGCCACGCTGTCGCATCGGGAACGCCTGATGCGGGAGGGCACCAAGCTGCTCTATGCCCACGGCTACCACGGCACCAGTGTGGACAGCATTCTCGCGGCGTCCGGTGTGCCGAAGGGCTCCTTCTACCACCACTTCGGCTCCAAGGAGGCCTTCGCGCTGGACGCGCTGGACCGCTACATGCGTTTTCAGCACGACCTGCTGGCCAAGTGGGCCGACCGGACCGACCTGGCCACGGCCGACGCCCTGGTGGGCTACTTCCAGGACATGGCAGCGGCGTTCGTGCGCTCCCGGCACCAGCGCGGCTGCCTGTTGGGCAAGCTGGCCACCGAGACCGCGCCCAGTTCGCCGGCGTTCCGCAAGGCGCTCGGCGAGCACGTCCGGACGTGGCAGCGGCAGCTGTCCGACCTGCTGGAGCGGGGCCGCGAGCGCGGTGACGTCCGGACCGACGTCACCGTCCGCGGGCTCGCCGACTCCGTGCTCGCTCTGGTCCAGGGCGCCTTCGTGGTCGCGCTGGCAGTGCGCGACCAGGCGATGCTGGACGCCACGGCCGGCACGCTCCGGCTGCTGGTCGCCGCGTAGGTCAGCGGCCGACGTACGTCGTGTGCTCGCGGAACGTGCGAGCGCCCCTGGCCAGGAGCGTGTCCACGCCGTGTCGCATGTCGGCCGTCTCGAACAGGTCCACGACGCCGTCCAGCAGGAACGCGTCGGCCGCCCGGACGCCGTTGGCCGCCGAGATGCGGATCAGCGCCTTCGCCGCGGCGTGCGCGCGGGTGGGACCGTTCGCCAGGTCCCGGGCGAACGCCAGCGCGTGGGCCTGAAGTTCGTCGGCGGGCACGGTGTGGTCGACGATGCCCCACTCGACGAAGCGGGCGGCGTCGTACATGGCCGCGCTGTAACAGATGCTCCTGGCCCGGGCCACGCCCGCCCGCTGCGCGATGCGCTGGGCACCGCCCAGCAGTGTCGTGGTGGCGATGCTCGCCTCGGTCTGGCCGAGCCGCGTGCCCTCGGCCGCGATGATCAGGTCGCACGCCAGGGCCAGTTCCAGCCCGCCGGCCAGGCACAGCCCGTGCACGGCCGCGACGGTCGGCACGGGCGCGTCCTCCAGCCGCTGCACGAAGGGAATCCAGGCGCGGAACGCCGTGCGGGCATCAGCCGCCGACATGCCCTGGAAGAGGGCGACGTCCGCGCCGCCGGAGAAGTACGGGCCGTCGGCCCGCAGCAGCACCGCTCGCGCCGGACCGGACAACGCGCCGTCCACTGCCGCGCCGAAGTCCTCGACGAGCTCGCGGTCCAACAGGTTCAGCGGCGGGTTGGCCAGGCTGATGACGGCGAGCGCACCGTCGAGGTCGAGTGTCACCTTGGCGGGCATGGGATCGCTCCCCTCCTGTCGTTTGACGGTTCAGTCTAGACGGTTCGGTCCAGAGCGGGAAGCGTGGCTATACACCCGAGGTATACGCGTCGTGTATAGTGATCGCATGTCGATCGGACACGCGCTGCTCGGACTGCTGGAGGACGGGCCCCGGCACGGCTACGACCTGAAGCGGGCCTATGACGAACGGTTCGGCCAGGACAGACCACTGCCCTACGGACAGGTCTACTCGACGCTGTCCCGCCTGCTGCGCAACGGCCTGGTGGAGGTCGCCGGCGTCGAGTCGGGCGACGGCCCGGACCGCAAGCGGTACTCCATCACCGAAGCCGGCGTAACCGACGTCGACCAGTGGCTGCACACGGCCGAGCCACCGGAACCGTACCTGCACAACACGTTGTACACGAAGGTGGTGCTCGCCCTGCTGTCCGGCCGCAGCGCCGCCGACGTGCTGGACGTGCAGCGGGCCGCCCACCTGACGGCCATGCGGGAGCTGACGAAGCGCAAGGCCGACGGCGACCTGGCCGACGCGCTGATCTGCGACCACGCCCTGTTCCACCTGGAGGCCGACCTGCGCTGGCTGGAGCTGACCGCCGCCCGCCTCGACCAGTTGGCCGGCCAGGTGCGCACATGAGGACCGAACCCCCGCTGCTGGCCGGCGTCGGGCTGACCAAGTCGTTCGGGCCGACACCCGCTCTGATCGCGGCCAGCCTGGCCGTCTGGCCCGGCGAGGTCGTCGCCGTCATGGGCCCCTCCGGCTCGGGCAAATCCACCCTGCTGCACTGCCTGGCCGGCATCGTCCGCCCCGACAGCGGCCGCATCACCTACGCCGGCACCGACATCGGCGCCCTGTCCGACACCGCCCGCTCCGCCCTGCGCCGCAGCGACTTCGGCTTCGTGTTCCAGTTCGGCCAACTGGTCCCGGAACTGACCTGCCTGGAGAACGTCGCCCTGCCGCTGCGCCTGGCCGGCATCCGCCGCGGCGCCGCCGAACAGGCCGCCCGCGTCTGGCTGGGCCGCCTGGAGGTCTCCGACGTCGCCGACAAACGCCCCGGTGACGTGTCCGGCGGTCAGGGCCAGCGGGTCGCCGTGGCCCGCGCCCTGGTCGCCGAGCCCAAGGTGATCTTCGCCGACGAACCCACCGGCGCGCTGGACTCGCTCAACGGGGAACGCGTGATGACCCTGTTGGTGTCCGCCGCGCGGGAGACCGGCACCGCCGTGGTGCTGGTGACCCACGAACCGCGGGTGGCCGCCTACTCCGACCGGGAGGTCGTCGTCCGCGACGGTCGCACCCGCGACATGGAGCCGGTCACGTGACGTCCTGGTGGCGCGACCTCGGCTTCGGCATGCGCCTGGCCGTCGGCGGCGGTCGCACGTCGTGGAGCCGACTGGTGCTCGGCACGATCGGCATCGGCATGGCCACCGCCGTGCTGCTGGTCGCCGCGTCCGTGCACCACATCGTGACCAGCCACGCAGACCGGACGACGGCGACGACCCCGGTCCACGCGCCCAGGGCGGGCGTGGCGCCGTTGCGGTACACCAGCATGAGCAGCGACTTCTTCGGGCGTCGGGTGGACGCCGAGTTCGTCCGGGCCACCGGGCCGAACTCACCCGTCCCGCCGGGCCTCGACCGGCTGCCCCGGGCCGGTGAGGTCGTCGTCTCCCCCGCGCTGGCCCGGCTGCTCGCCGCACCGGACGGGGCGCTGCTGCGCCCCCAGGTCCCCGGACGCGTCATCGGCGAGATCGGCCAGCAAGGGCTGGGCGGGCCGCGGGAACTCAGGTTCGTCGCGGGCTTCGCCGCCGACCAGGTGACCCCGTGGATCCCGCTGGAACAGGTCTACGCGTTCGGGCTGAGCGACGACCACCCTATGGACGTCACCGTGCTGGCGCTGATGATCGTCGGCACCGTGGCCCTGCTCGTCCCGATCCTGATCATGATCTCGGTGAGCAGCCGCATCGCCGGCGCGGCACGGGACCGGCGGCTGGCCGCACTGCGGCTGGTCGGCGCCGGCAGCGGCCAGGTCCGGCGGATCGCGGCCGCCGAGTCACTGGTGCCCGCGGTCACCGGGCTGCTGCTGGGCGGCGCGCTGTTCCTGGGCTTCCGGCAGGTCGTGCCGAACATCGAGATCCTCGGCGTCAGCGTGTTCACCAGCGACGTCGTGCCACCGGTCGCGCTGGTAGTGCTGGTCGCCGCGCTGGTTCCGGTGCTCACCGTGGGCAGCGCACTGTTCGCGATGCGCCGGATGGTGATCGAGCCGCTGGGGGTGGTTCGCGGCGGCCGACCGGTGCGCAGGCGGCTGTGGTGGCGCATCGCGCTGACGGCCGTGGGCGTCGCGGTGCTGCTCAGGGCCGCGTCCGACTCGACCCACGGTCCGCAATGGACGGTCATGGTGGTGACCGGCGCGTCCGCGCTGCTGGTCGGCGTGCCCGCACTGCTGCCCTACCTGCTGGAGCGGGTCGTCGGGGCGCTGCGCGGCGGGCCGCCCGCGTGGCAACTGGCGGTACGCAGGCTGCAACTGGACAGCGGCACGGCCGCCCGGGTGGTCAGCGGTGTCGCCGTGGTGCTGGCCGGCGCGATCGCGCTGCAGAGCGTGTTCACCGCGACCGCGAGCCGCATCGCGCTACCGGCTGCCCAGGCGCCGACCGGGTTCGCCTACGTGGCCACCGACAGGGCCGTGCAGGACCAGGTGGACGCCGCGATCCAGCGCACCGGAGCGGCCCGGGAGTGGTACCCGATGACGGTCGTCGGCGAGGTGGGCGTCCACGACCCGGCCGTCGACGCCACGACGGACACCATCGGGATCGCGTCCTGCGCGGCGATCGAGCGGCTGACCGGGGTTACCGGCTGCCACGACGGCGATGTCTTCGCCGACCCGGACGGCCGCTACCCGATCCAGCAGGGCATCCCGGTGCGCATCACCGGCGACCCGGTGGGCGAGCTGGCGGCGGCGCCCGCGTACGGCCGGTGGCAGGTGCCCGCGCATGTGCGCCTGACCCCGCCCGGGCAACGGGACTGGCCGGGCATGCTGCAGTGGCTGGTCACCCCCGGTGCCATCGCCGGTGTGGCGCTGCCGCCGGACCCGGACACCTGGACGCTGGTGTGGACCGACCCGGCCGACCCCCAGGCCGTCCAACGGCTCAACGGTGCGGCGGCGGTGCAGCCGCTGCGGGCGACCGTGGTCCCGGCGGACGTGCTCGCCGAACCCGACGCCGACCAGAT
>DASZXM010001081.1:0-2915 GCA_035546415.1 Pseudonocardiaceae bacterium | reverse complement strand
GTCAGCACCGGCGTGTTGGTCAGCACCCGTGTGTCGGTCAGCACCGGCCTGCCGGTCAGCCACCCGCGTGTCGGCCAGCACCCGCGCGCGGTCAGTCACCCCGCGCCGGTCGGTCACCTGCACGCCGGTCAGTCACCTATCAGCCGGTCGCACCCAACTGTCGCTTCAGCACCTTGCCCATCTCGTTCCTCGGCAACGCCTCCACGAAACGCACGACCCTGGGCCGCTTGTGCGGCGCCAACTGGCCGGCCACCAACTCGGCCAGTTCGTCCGGGTCCGGCGCCGGTTGGCGCGCCACCACCCAGGCCACGATGCGCTCGCCGAGGTCCGCGTCCGGTTCGCCCGTCACCGCGACCTCGACCACCCCTGGGTGCTCGGACAGCACGTTCTCGATCTCGCCCGCGCCGATCTTGTACCCGCCGCTCTTGATCAGGTCCGTCGCGCGCCGTCCGACGATCCGCATCTGTCCGTCGGCCGTCCACATGCCCACGTCGCCCGTGCGGAACCACCCGTCGCGGAACGCCGCCTCCGTCGCGTCCGGTCGGTTCAGATAACCCAGGAACAGGTTCGGACCACGGACCTCGATCTCGCCGACCACGTCCTCGCCGTGTCCGGTCAGCTCGGCGCCGGACTCGTCGACCAGTCGCACGTCCACGCCATCGAGCGCCGGTCCGACCGTGCCCATCGGCCGCTCGCCGTCCGCCCGCACCGCTGTGTTCATCAGCGTCTCGGTCAACCCGTATCGCTCGACGACCCGCTGGCCGGTCGCTGCCGTGATCCGTTCGTGCACGCTCACCGGCAGGCCCGCCGACCCGGACACCAGCAGCCGGGCCCGCCCGATCGCCTCCGCGAGTTCCGGTGCCGTCGCCACTTCCGCCGCCACCCGCGAGTACATGGTCGGCACACCGAAGAACATGGTGTTCCCGGACAACTCCGCTGCCACCGCGCGCACGTCGAACCGTCCGACGTGCCGCACGACGCCACCCCGCCGCAGCGGGCCCAGCACGCCGACGATCAACCCGTGCACGTGGAACAGCGGCAACGCGTGCACCACCGTGTCCCGCTCGGTCCACTGCCAGGCCGCCGCCAGCGCGTCCAGGTTGCTGCCGACCGCGCGCCGCGCGTGCACGACACCCTTCGGCGGGCCGGTCGTGCCGGACGTGTACACGATGAACGCCGGCAGTTCGTCGTCCACCGGCTCCGGCGGCAGCGACGCCCCGGACGGCGACGTCGACACGTCGACCCGCTGCAAGGCGAGTGCCGCCGGCAGCACGTCGGAGGCCGCTGCCAGGACGAGATCAGGCTCACTGTCCGACAAAATGTGGGCTAACTCACGTTCGCCGATCTTCGGGTTCAACGGCACGACCGCCGCGCCCGTGTACAACGCAGCCAGAACGGCGATGGCGGTCTCGACGGTCGGGGTGGCCCACACGGCGACCCGGTTCGCCCGCGCCAGCGACGGCACGAGACCGCCCACGACGTCGGCAAGTTCTGCGTAGGTCAGCCGGTGAGCGCCGAAATGCATGGCCGGCCCGTGGTCGTCGGCCACGTTCTCGGCGGACAGCCTGGGAAAGAGCATGCAGGCGACGATAGTGCCGCCGAACGTGCGTCGGGGGCCGCCGCACGCTGGCGACGACCCCCGATCATGAGGGCACCGGGATCAACGACCCTGGTGTGAGCCGAACTGGTCAGATCCGACTCACTCAGGAAGACGTGATGACCCACGGAACGGTTGCCCACAATCGCGAGCTGATGACACCCATTCAAATACACACATTCACAGCTGCGCGGCCTGCACCGCCCGATCGAGCCGTTGGTCAGCGTGAGCCATTGCACAGCGTCACGCCGAACGGTCGACACGCCCGGAACCCGGCGGACCGTCGACACGCCGGCCATCCCCCGGACACCTCAAATCAGCTACGCGCGAAAAATCAGCTACACGCGAACACTCACACGTGTTGTTCGAAGGCCTGCCACACCGCTGCCTTCGACCGGGCGCCGACCAACGTCGCCACCGCCTCGCCGTCGCGGTACAGCGTCATCGTCGGCACGCCCATGATCCGTTGGCTCGCGGCCGTCTTCGGGTTCATGTCCGTGTCCATCTTCACCACGCGCAGTCGGTCGCCGTGTTCGGCCGCGAGTTCGGCCAGCACCGGGGACAGCATCTTGCACGGGCCGCACCATTCCGCCCAGTACTCCACCAGCACCGGCGTCGAACTCCCCAGCACCTCCGATGCGAACGTGTCGTCCGTTACCGCCGCTATGTCCTGTCGTGTCGTGCTCGACATGTCGTCGTCGCCCCTTCCGGTGTGGAGATCCTGTCCAGTTGGCCGCGGAGGTGGTCGCGGACCGACGTCAACCGGTCGATGCAGTCCTCGACCTCGGCGAGTTTCCGTCGGTACACCGCGATCGCCGCCGGGCACACGTCGCCCGACGGGTTGCCGGCGCGCAGGCATTCCACGAACGGCCTGGTTTCCTCCAGACCGAAGCCGATCGCGAGCAGGGCACGGATCTGGTGCACGAGTCGCAGGTCGGACTCGTCGTAGTCTCGGTGTCCTGCCGCCGTCCGGCGCGCGCCCAGCAGGCCCTGCTGTTCGTAGTACCGGAGCGACCTGCTGCTCGCGCCCGTCCGCTCCGCCAGTTCCCCGATGCGCATCCCGCCTCCTCGCCCGACCGACTCCGACGCTAGGCCTTGACACCGACGTCAAGTCCAGCCCTCGTACCCTGGAACCGTGATCGTGCTCGCCCTGGACACCGCTACCCCCGCGGTGACCGCCGGTGTCGTCCGGCTCGATGAAGGCATCCTGGACCAGCTTGCCGCCCGGGTGACCGTGGACGCCCGCGCGCACGGCGAGCTGCTGACCCCGCACGTGCGGGACGCGCTGGCCGACGCCGGGCTCGGCGTCGACGGCGTC
>DASZXM010001080.1:0-9548 GCA_035546415.1 Pseudonocardiaceae bacterium | reverse complement strand
CGGGCACCGATGACGACGGCCCGCAGTTGTCGGGAACCGCAAGCGGTACAACGGAAAGCGGCTTCACTGACGCCGCACCACCGGCACGCGGGCGGCTTGTTCGGGTCGTCGGACAGGGCGAGCGGACCGGCGCAGTGCCGGCAACGGGCGGGCGCCCGGCACTTCTGGCAGGCCAGCGCCGGGACGTAGCCGCGGCGCGGCACCTGCACCAGCACCGGCGCACCCGAGGCCAGCGCGGCACGCGCCGCGTCGAACGCCACGGACGGCAGGCGCGCCGCGCGTGCGGCCGGGTCGCGGGCCAGCTGGCTGTCGTGCTCGCCGATCGCGGTGACACGAGGTGCGTTGGCGCGCAACGTGTCCCGGTCGGCCAGCACCTCGTGCGCCCAGCCCGAGTCGACCAGCAGTTGGGCCTCCGCGGTGCGGGCGAACCCGCCGATCAGCAGCGCGGCACCGGTCAGGTGGGCGCGTTGCACGAGGACGTCGCGCACGTGCGGGTACGGCGAGCGGGGCTCGGAGTGCAGGTCGTCACCGTCATCCCACACCACGAACAGGCCCGGGTCGGTGACCGGCGCGAACATCGCGGCCCGCGTGCCCACGACGACCCGCACCGCGCCCCGGCGCACGGCCAGCCAGCGCCGGTAGCGTTCGGCGGGCCCGAGGTCGGCGGCCAGCGCGACGACGTTGTCCGCGCCCAGCACGGCGGCGCACGCGGCGTGCACGCGCGCCGAGTCGCGGTGGTCGGGTACGACGAGCACGGCACCCCTCCCGGTGGCCGCCACGGTCGCGGCGGCTTCCGCGAGCCGGGTCGGCCAGTCCTCCAGGGGCACGGGATGCCAGACGGCGTGCGCGGGTTTGCCGGCGCGCAGCGCGTCCAGATAGGCGGCGCCGCGCGGGTAGCGACGCCAGGCCGAGGTGTCCGGCGGGGTGGGGGGGCGCGCGGGTTCCGGTGACGGCTGCTGTTCGGCGCGGGCGTGCCGTGGCGGGACGGCCAGGCGGAGGACGTCGACCAGCATGCCGCCGTACCGGTCGGCGACGGCTCGGGCGAGGCGCCCCAGGTCGGCGGACAGCACGGGTTCGGGTGAGACGACCTTCTCCAGGAACGCCAGCTTTCCCTTGTGGTCGGACTCGGCGACGCGCTCGACCAGGAACCCGTCGACCAACTGCCCGGCGAATCGCACCCGCACCCGGCAGCCGGGCACGGCGTCGGCGTCGAACTGCTCGGGCACCTGGTAGTCGAAGGGCCGGTCCAGGTGCGCCAGCGGCACATCCACGCAGACGCGGGCCACGGGCAGCACGGCGGCCGGCACGCGCTCTCCGCGCCGCGCCGTCCGCCTGGCGACGTTCCCGCTGGCCATGCCCGCTGTTTACCAGAGACCCACGATGGTGTGACGGTCAGCCACGGCGGTAGACCCGGTAGCGGACCGTGCGGTCGCGCAGGATCGGGCTGTCCGGCGGGAACGGCGACCCGGCGAGGACCTCGTCGACGACCTTCGGCACGACAGCGAGGTCCTGGCCGGGTGCCCAGCGGAACGGGTTGCCGAGCGCACCGGTCAGCACCTCGCGGGGCGTGACAGGGATGTCGGCGCCGAACTCGAACGCGCCGGCGCGGGTCCAGCCCAGGCCGGACAGGTGGTCGTCGGCCTCGGCGGGTTCCGGTCCGTCGACGGGCGCCGGGACCAGGCCGGTCCGCTCCGCGCCGATGTCGATGAGTGTGCGCAGGCCGTCGGCGACGGGCCGGTCGCCCAGCGACAGGCACAGCGCGCCGTCGTCGCGCAGCACACGCACCGCTTCGGTCAGCACGGCACGCCAGTCGTCGACGTGGTGCAGCACGCGGGCCATGTGCACCCCGCTGCACGTGCCCGCGCCGACCGGCAGCGTCGCGGCGTCGGCTTCGAGGAACGGCAACGTCTGGGCGAGCGGTGAGCGCCAGTCGACGACGTCGGTCAGCACCACGTGACACCCCGCGTCGGCCAGCGCGAGCGCGATCACACCGGAACCACCGCCGACGTCCAGCACGGTGCCGGTGCCCAACTCGCGGGCCAGGCGGTCGTAGAGCGGACCCGAAACGCTGGCGGGCAGCGCACGCTGGCTGTCGTGCGCTGCCCGCCCGCTGTCGTCCGGAAGGACTGTCACGCCCCCGCTGCCGTGCGCAACGCCTCGGCGCGGTCCGTGCGCTCCCACGGGAGGTCGACGTCGGTGCGGCCGAAGTGGCCGTAGGCCGACGTCGCGGCGTAGATCGGGCGCAGCAGGTCCAGGTCGCGGATGATCGCGGCCGGCCGCAGGTCGAACACGTCGTTGATGGCGGTCTGGATCTTCGTCGGGTCGACGGTCTCGGTGCCGAACGTCTCCACGAACAGGCCCACCGGCGCGGCCTTGCCGATCGCGTAGGCGACCTGGACCTCGATCCGGCCGGCCAGCCCGGCGGCGACGGCGTTCTTCGCGACCCAGCGCATCGCGTACGCGGCCGACCGGTCGACCTTCGACGGGTCCTTGCCGGAGAACGCACCGCCGCCGTGCCGCGCCATGCCGCCGTACGTGTCGACGATGATCTTGCGGCCGGTCAGGCCGGCGTCACCCATGGGACCGCCGATGACGAACCGCCCCGTCGGGTTGACCAGCAGCTTCACGCCGTCGCTGGCCAGCGCCAGGTCGGCGATCTCGGGCTGCACGACGTGCTCCCGGACGTCGACGCCCAGCATGCGGTCCAGGTCGATGCCGTCGGCGTGCTGGCTGGACACCACGATCGTGTCCAGCCGGACCGGCTGGTCGCCCGCGTACTCGATGGTGACCTGCGTCTTGCCGTCCGGCCGCAGGTAGGGCAGCACGCCATCCTTGCGCACGGCGGTCAGCCTGCGCGCCAGGCGGTGGGCCAGTGCGATCGGCAGCGGCATCAGCTCCGGCGTGTCGGAGCAGGCGTAGCCGAACATCAGACCCTGGTCGCCCGCGCCCTGACGGGCGATCTCGTCCTCGGCGGCTTCGACCCGCGACTCCCACGCGGTGTCCACGCCCTGCGCGATGTCCGGCGACTGCGAGCCGATCGCGACGTTCACGCCACAGGAGTGGCCGTCGAAGCCCTTGGCGGACGAGTCGTAGCCGATCTCCAGGATGCGCTCCCGGACGATCGTCGGAATGTCCGAGTACGCCTCGGTGGTCACCTCACCGGCGACGTGCACCTGGCCGGTGGTGATCATCGTCTCCACGGCGACGCGGCTGCGCGGGTCCTTGACCAGCAGGGAATCGAGGATCGAGTCGCTGATCGCATCGCAGATCTTGTCTGGATGCCCTTCGGTCACCGACTCCGAGGTGAACAATCTGCGACTTGACACAGAGACTCCCTAGAACAGCCGACTCATTTCTCCTGACAGGCTACTTGGCGCGCCTTGCGGGAAACTCACCGAGCGAGCAGTGATCGCACAGCATCCCACACTGTGGCGGCAAGTTGACTTTTGGCACCGAGTGGGACGGCGGTCTCGGTGCCGTCGGCGGACAGCAGCCAGCCCGCGTTGTCCTCGACCTCGAACGCGCGGCCCTCACCGACGGCGTTGACGACGAGCAGGTCGACGCCCTTGCGCTTGAGTTTGGCGCGGGCGTGATCTAGCACGTCGGAGTGCGAGTCACCGGTCTCGGCGGCGAACCCGACGATAATCTGGCCGGTCCGGTTCTCGACGAGTTCGACCAGAATGTCGGGATTTCGGGTGAGGGCGACCGGGTCCGGGTCGTGGTCGGTCTTCTTGATCTTGAACTCGGCGCGCTCGGCCGGCCGGAAGTCGGCGACGGCGGCGGCCATGACCACGACGTCGGCGTGCTCGGCGGCGCGGTGCATGGCGTCGCGCATCTCAAGGGCGGTGCCCACGCGGACGAGCGTCGCGCCGGCCGGGTCCGGCAGGGCCTGGGTGTGAGCTGAGACGAGCGTCACATCCGCGCCGCGCGCGACGGCGACTCGGGCGAGCGCGTACCCCTGCTTGCCGGACGACCGGTTGCCGAGGTAGCGGACCGGGTCCAGCGGTTCGCGGGTGCCACCGGCGGACACGACGACACGCACGCCTTCCAGGTCGCGCGGGAGGGCGTCCGGAGCGGCGAGAAGCAGACGGGCGGTGTCAACGATCTCGGCCGGATCGGCGAGTCGTCCCTTCCCGGTGTCGACGCCGGTCAACCGACCGCTGGCCGGCTCGGTAACGACGGCGCCGCGGGACCGGAGAAGCCGGACGTTGTCGACGGTCGCGGGGTGCTGCCACATCTCGGTGTGCATCGCCGGGACGAACATGATCGGGCAGCGGGCCGTGAGGAGGGTCGCGGTCAGGAGATCGTCGGCGTTGCCGTGGGCGGCGCGGGCGAGGAGGTCGGCGGTGGCGGGGACGACGAGGACCAGATCGGCCTGCTTACCGATGCGGACGTGGGGGACGTCCGAGACGTCGGTGAAAACGTCGGTGTGGACGGGGTGGCCGGAGAGGGCTTCGAACGTGGCGGCGCCGACGAAACGCAGGGCGGCTTCGGTAGGGATGACCCGGGCATCGTGGCCGGTTTCGGTCAAACCTCGCAAAACCTCGCAGGCTTTGTAGGCGGCGATGCCACCGCCGACGCCGAGAACCACCCGGGGCCGCCTGGTGTTGGCCGCGCCTTCGGCCGCTGCGGGGGGTGACGGCTCAGCCGCGTGCTGGGGAACGGCGGGGTGAGACGGGTCCGCTGGGCGCCCAGGCTCGCTAGAACCGAGTGGCTCGGCAGAACGGGGCCGCTCGGCCGGACGCGATGGCTCAGCAGAACGGGACGGCTCGGCAGAACGGAGCGACTCAGCCGGATGCGCCGGCTTACTGGGAGGAGCCGGCTCAGCGGGACGCGACAGCTCGGCAGAATGAGGCGACTCAGCCGGATGCGCTGGCTCAGCGGGTCGAGCCGGCTCAGCAGGGCGTGCCGGCTCGACAGGGCGGGTCACCACGGGCTCCGGGTGGCGCATCGGCGCTCGCGCGTCACGCGAATCGATGTCACATCCGACCGCACTTCGGTCACCTCCGACCGCATCGCCTCGCCAGCCGACTCACGCGCGGCCGCCGCATCATCGCCGTCTGGCGCCACCAGCGCCCCGGTGGCGCGACCTGCCGCATCCGCATGCGGAGGCGACCACCGGCACCGACCGCCATCCACTCAACCTCAACCGTGGCATACCCGGCGGCCGTACACTCGCCAGAGTGCGCCCGGCCACAGCAAGGCCGGTCACAGCGGCCCGAGCTCGACGGACGAATCACAGCGGGTGGATCACCGCGGGTCGGGTCACGGCCGGTTGGAGGCGGCAGGTCGGGCTGCCGCGCGCCATCGGGCCGAGTGGTACCGGCCGACTCGCTACAGGCCAAGCCCCGCAGGCGCGATGATGGGTGCTCTGTCGCCAGCCGCTGGTCCAGACACCTGAGCCCAAGCCCTCAGGCCCACTCGCCTAGCCCGAGTCGCCTGACGCCAACCGCCCGCCCCAGGCACGCCGCCTCAGCCACGCCGCCTCAGCCACGCTGGCCCGGCCGCGCCCGTCTCCGCCGCGCCCGTCTCCGCCGCGCCCGTCTCGGCCACCGGCCTCGGTCGGCTGGTCTCAACCGCTCGCTCGGCCCCTGACCGCTTCACCGCTGCGTCGCCCACGCTCATCTCGTCGGTCGGGGCTCTCCGGCCTGCGCTGCCAGGGAGCCTGGGCCGTCCGTGCGCCGCTCATGCCCCCGCCGCCGGGCCGCACCGTTTTCTCCGGCTAAACCCCAAACGAGGCCGTTTGGCTGCACTTTTCGGCCTACTTCACCCGATCGAGTGTTACTCGCCCTCGGTGTGTTCGAGGAGGCCGGCGTGGATTTCCCTCATCGCGATGGAGAGGGGCTTCTCGCGGGGGCCGGGCTCCACCAGGGGGCCGACGTACTCGAGAAGGCCTTCGCCCAGTTGGGCGTAGTAGTCGTTGATCTGGCGGGCGCGCTTGGCCGCGTAGATCACCAGGGCGTACTTCGAGCTTACCTGGGACAGTAGGTCGTCGATCGGCGGGTTGGTGATGCCTTCCGGCGTGTCGATCTGGGTGCCCATCACGGTGGGACTGGTCACGCGTAACGCTCCTGCGGGTCGGTCGTGCCCGGGTCGCATCCGGCTCGGGCTGGGGACGCCACGGAGCACAACTGCGGAGCTCACGTGGGTTCAATCAAGGTTAGCAAGTCTTTGGCGGCGCGTTGCACGTCGTCGTTGACGACCTCGACGTCGAACTCCGCTCGGGCCGCCAGTTCCTCCTTGGCCGTGGCCAGGCGGCGCTGTACGACGTCGGGGGGCTCCGTGCCCCTGCCGACCAGGCGGTCGACCAGGACGTCCCAGCTCGGTGGGGCGATGAAGACCAGCAGGGCCTCGGGGAGTGCCGCGCGGACCGCGCGCGCACCCTGCAGGTCCAGTTCCAGCAGCGCCGGCTTGCCGGCTGCCATGCGGGCTTCGATCGGGCCTCGGGGGGTGCCCGACCGGTGGGTGCCGCCGTGGATGTCGGCCCATTCGAGGAGTTCGCCCGCGGCGATCATGCGGTCGAACTCGGCGTTGCTGACGAAGTGGTAGTCGCGGCCGTCGACCTCGCCGGGGCGCTTGGCCCTGGTGGTGGCCGACACGCTGAACCACAGGTCCGGGTACATCTCCCGCAGTTGGTGCACCAGCGAACTCTTGCCGACGCCAGAGGGGCCGGCCAGTACCACCAGCCGACCCCTCTGAACTGACTGCTGACTCACTCGCCGCCGAATTCGGTGAGTAGAGCCTTGCGCTGCCGGTCGCCCAAGCCGCGCAGACGGCGGCTCTGTGCGATCTCCAGACGCTCCATGATCTGCGCCGCACGTACCTTGCCGACGCCCGGCAGGGACTCAAGCAACGCGGAGACCTTCATCTTGCCCAGGACCTCATCGTTGTCAGCGGCGGTCAGAACGTCTTTCAAATTCGTGCCGCCGCGCTTGAGGCGCTCCTTGAGCTCGGCCCGAGCGCGACGAGCGGCAGCCGCTTTCTCCAGCGCTGCGGCCCGCTGCTCCTCGGTCAGCTGGGGAAGGGCCACGATCTCCTCCGTGGGGTGGGGTTTTCTTACGGATCGGTGCCGCGACCGTACCGACAGAGAGTGAACGAAAACAACGTGGGTCGGGGATTTCGACGTAGTTTTTCCGATCCGGCCGTGCCCTCCGGTTGGGGGGCCCGCCTGCGGTGATGGTCGCGGCGATGGGAAGTCCTACCAAGAACTTCCCCCGCTTGATTACCACCACCGGTGAATCTTGGCGAGCCCCTGTGTGATATAGCCCGATATATATTTTAGCCAAGACCACTCAGTGTAACCGGGCGTCCCCCGATTATCGCAGGTCAGGGCCAGGATAGCGCCTCCTTGACTACGTCGCGTACACGAATTGCGGCATCCCGTAGCAATCGCTGGTCAGGGCCATGGCGCAGCACGTCCCGCGACGACGACGGGAGCACACCGCTGCGCGCTGCACCGAAGACTGTCCGTAGGTCGTCCACCGTGCCGCCCTGCGCACCGAATCCGGGCACCAGGATCGGGCCGTTGAACCCGTCCAGGTCCACGCCCAGCGAGCCGACTGTGGCGCCAATCACTACGCCGACTGCGCCCAACGGGGCAGTGTTGATGTTGCGTTTGGCCGCTTCGTCCACCACCGTCTGGGCCACGGACCTACCGCCGGACGCGCTCGCCCGCTGCACGGCGGCCCCTTCGGGGTTGGACGTGAGCGCCAGGACGAACACCCCACGGCCGGTCTTGGCCGCCAGATCGAGTGCGGGGTCGAGCGAACCGAACCCGAGATACGGCGACAGCGTGACCGCGTCGGCGGCCAGTGGGGCACCGTCGGCGAGATACGCGTCCGCGTAGGCGGCCATTGTCGAACCGATGTCGCCGCGCTTGGCGTCCAACACCACGATCGCGCCTGCCGCTCGCGCTTCTTTGATGACCCGTTCCAGTACCGCGATACCACCGGAGCCGTATGTCTCGAAGAACGCGGACTGGGGTTTGAGTACCGCGATGTCACCGGCGAGCGCTTCCACCGCGCCCAGGGCGAACTTCTCCAGACCGGTCACGTCGGCCGTGAGACCCCAGTCGGCGAGCAGGCCGGGGTGCGGGTCGATGCCCACGCACAGCGGGCCACGCGCGGCGACCGCGGCCGTCAACCGCGCTCCGAACGGTGTCATGACGACCTCCGCAACGCCGCCTGCAGCGCCTGCAGCGGCCGGACTCCGACGTCACCCTGGATCAGGGCCTCGACGCCGTGCACGGCCGCGGCCGCGCCCTGGATGGTGGTGACGCACGGGATGTCCCTGGCCACCGCCGCCGTGCGGATCTCGTACCCGTCGACGCGGGGACCGTGGTTGCCGTAGGGCGTGTTGATGACGATGTCCACCTCGCCGGCGAGGATCTGGTCGACGATGTTGTTCTCGCCCTCGAAGTGCTTGCGCACCACGGTGCACGGGATTCCGTTGCGGCGCAGCACTTCCGCCGTGCCGGACGTGGCGAGCACCTCGAAGCCGAGGTCGGCCAGCCGTTTCACCGGGAAGACCATGGCGCGCTTGTCCCGGTTGGCGACCGACACGAACACCCGGCCGGACGTGGGCAGCGAGCCGTAGGACGCGGTCTGCGACTTGGCGAACGCCTTGCCGAACGAGTAGTCGATGCCCATGACCTCGCCGGTGGATTTCATCTCCGGGCCCAGCAACGAGTCCACGCCGTGGCCCTCGGGGGTGCGGAACCGGTGGAACGGCAGCACCGCCTCCTTCACCGCGACGGGCGCGTCGGGTGGCAGGGTCGTGCCGTCGCCGGTGGCCGGCAGCAGGCCCTCCTCGCGCAGTTGCGCGACGGTCGCGCCGAGCATGATCCGGGCGGCCGCCTTCGCCAACGGGATGGCGGTGGCCTTGGATACGAACGGCACCGTGCGGGACGCGCGCGGGTTGGCCTCCAGGACGTAGAGCACGTCGTCCTTGAGCGCGTACTGCACGTTCAGCAGGCCGCGCACGCCGACACCGCGGGCGATCGCCTCGGTGGACGCGCGGACGGCCTCCAGATCGGTGCGGCCCAACGTGATCGGCGGCAGCGCGCAGGACGAGTCGCCGGAGTGCACGCCGGCTTCCTCGATGTGTTCCATCACGCCGCCCAGGAACAGGTCCTGTCCGTCGAACAGGGCGTCCACGTCGATCTCGATGGCGTCGTCGAGGAACCGGTCGACCAGCACCGGGTGCTCCGGGGAGACCTCGGTGGCGCGGGCGATGTAGTCGGCCAGGGTGGTCTCGTCGTAGACGATCTCCATGCCGCGTCCGCCCAGCACGTAGGACGGGCGGACCAGCACGGGATAGCCGATGGCGTCGGCGATCCGTTTCGCCGCGCCGAACGACGTGGCCGTGCCGTACGCGGGGGCGGGCAGGCCGGCCGTGGAGAGGACCTCGCCGAACGAGCCGCGGTCCTCGGCGAGGTGGATGGCCTCCGGTGGCGTGCCGACGACCGGGACACCCGCGTCGGCCAGCCTGCGGGCCAGGCCCAGCGGTGTCTGGCCGCCCAGTTGCACGATGACGCCCGCGACCGTGCC
>DASZXM010001079.1:0-4479 GCA_035546415.1 Pseudonocardiaceae bacterium | reverse complement strand
CCCACTGGCGGAACTGACCCACCGGATGGCCGCATCCTCGGCAGCCAGGCCCGAATGCGATGCGACGAGGCCCGCGATGTCCGCCTCGGTCGCGCGACGAATGGTGACGGTGTCCATGCCGCCGGACGGTACTCGCCGATGTGGGCGATAAAAAAGCGTTGGCGCACCTAAAGAAACACCGTTCGGAAGGTGTCCGGTCGGGCTGCTAGAGCGGCAGCGGAAGCGTTCCGCCGGTTGCCTCGCGCAGCGCGTCCCGCATGACCTCGCGCGGCGCCGCCATTCCGGTGAACTGTTCGACCTGGCCGAATGCCTGGTGCAGCAGCATGTCCAGGCCGGTGGCCAACCGGCCGCCCTTGCGCGCCACGGCTTGCGCCAGCGGCGTGGGCCACGGGTGGTAGATGACGTCGAGCACGCACCCGGCCTCGGCGAGTTCGTCCGCGTGCGGGTCCGCTGCCGCCGCCGGCACCGTGCTCACCACGACCGCCGAGTCCGACGCGAGCTTCCGCAGGTCCGCGTCGGACCACCGGCGCACGTCCACCCGCACGCCGACCCGTTCCGCCGTCTCCAGCACGTCCGCGGCCCGCGTCGGTTCACGCACCACGACGACGACGTCGGTCACGTCCAGGTCGGCCAGGCCGGCCAGCGCCGCGGCCGCCGTGCCGCCGGCACCGAGCACCAGGCCACCGGCACCGGTCACCCGGCGGTAGCCGCCGGCGGCCGTCAACGCGCCGGTCACGCCGGCCACGTCCGTGCAGTCGGCACGCCACCGACCGCCACCCAACGGCACCAACGTGTTCGCCGCGCCGACGGCGAGCGCCCGCTCGGTGCGTTCGTCCGCCAGCGCGAGCGCGGCCTTCTTGCCGGGCATGGTGACCGCCAGCCCGGCCCACTCCGGGCCGAGACCGGCCACGAACTCCGGCAGCCGCTCGCCGTCGGCCTCGACCCGGTCGAACGTCCACAGCAGACCGAGTTCGCCGTACGCCGCCGCGTGGAGCACGGGCGACAGCGAGTGCGCGACCGGCGAGCCGAGTACCGCTGCCTTCCGTTCCACCATCAGAACACTCCGTTGTGCCTGGCTGTCTGCACGTTCTTCTGGTGATCGGTGAACGTCACCGCGAAGCACGAACTGCGGTCCTTCTGGCACACCACGAAGTACAGCCAGTTCCCGCTCGCCGGCTGGCTGGCCGCCCTGATCGCGGCCGCGCTGGGACTGGAGACCGGTGTCGGCGGCAGGCCCGTGTGCGCGTACAGGTTGTACGCTCCCGCCTTCGGCCGGTCCTTCGGCGACGTCGCCACCATCGGCCGGTCCAGACCGTAGTCCACGGCCGCGTCGGACTGCAGCTCCATGCCGTCCGACAGCCGGTTGTAGAAGACCCGCGCGATCTTCGGCATGTCCGCCGACGTGCCCGCCTCACGCTCCACCAGGGACGCCATCGTGAGCACCTGGTACGGCGAGAAACCGGTGCTCTGCTGGCTGTTGCCGGGCAGACCGGCCGCCTGCAGCTCGGCCGACGACTGGTCCATGATCCGCTTCAGCGTCTGCGCCGCCGTCTCACCCGGCTTCAGGTTGTACACGCCGGGCATGATCAGGCCCTCGAACCGGTGGTTCGCCGCTGCCGCCGCCACACTGGGCGCCGCCCACGCGGGCACGTCCAGGTCGGCCGGTGGCGTCTTCGCGATGGCCTCGCGCAACTGCGCGATCGAGATGCACGTGCTCTTGCCGTTGAGCGTGGCGCACGTGGCCTTCGAGATGCGCGTCAGGATGCCCGGCGAGACCTTGCCGCTCGTGCTCGTCGTGTCGTCCAGCTGCCAGCCGCTCTTGATCTCCAACAGGCCCACCCGGCTGGCCGGGTCGGTCAGCTTGCTGACCGCCGCGTCGCCGGACATGTGTTCCTTGAGGATGTAGAAACCCGGCTGCACGCCGACGATCCGGGAATTGCTCTTACCAGCGGCCACGAACGCGCCGGTGCTCTCCACGATGCCGGCCTGCTGCATGTCGGTACCGATCTGCGTGACGGTATCGCCGGGATTCACCTCGAACACGACGTCGGTGGTGCCATTGCCGGAGTAGTCGGGGTGGTAGCCGATGCCGGCCAGCTGCCGGTAACCGAAGTACGCGCCACCCGCGATCACCAGGACGAGCACCGTGAAGATGGCCCATTTCCGGCCGCGGCGCTTCTTCTTGCGCTGCGGCGGCCGACGGCGGCCGCTTTGCCTGCCCCGGTAGGGCTGATCGTCCTCGGAGAGATCGTCGAACAGTTCGAGACCGTCGTTCACGGCGTCACCTCACCGCGTGGTACGTCGGCGGCCGCGCGCAGTGCGGCCGCGCGGCCGTCCAGCCAGCCTTGCAGGATCTCCACGGCGGCGGCCTGGTCGACGACGGCACGCTGCCGCCCGCCCTTCACGCCACGGTCACTGAGCATTCTGGCCGCGGTGACGGTGGTCAGGCGCTCGTCCGCCAACCGGACGGGAACAGCACCGATGCGACCGGCCAGCGCGACGGCGTACTCCTGGGCCGCCGTGGCTGCCTGGCCCGTCCTGCCGGCCAGCGTTCTTGGCAGGCCAACGACCACTTCGACCACCTCATGCTCCTCGACGAGCGCCGCGAGCCGGTCGAGGTCCCGACCGCCCCGCGCATCCCTCGACAGGGTAACGAGTGGGGTTGCCAGCACCGGGCTCGGATCACTCAGCGCGACACCGACCCGGACAGAGCCGACATCCACCCCGAGCCGCCTCCCCCGGCCGGGGTCATTGACGCCGGGGCGGTCTGGACCACGTCCAGCCGCCCCGGTGCTCCGCTTGCCCCCCGGCTGTTTCTGCCTCACGCCGGTCAGTGTCCGCCTTCGGTTGTCAGATCAGCGCTCAGTCCACCGCGGTGCCCGGTCATCCGGGTCATCCGGCGAGGGACGCCAGGTGCGCGCGCAGGACCGCGATCGCGTCCGGCACGCCCGCCGGGTTGCTGCCACCGCCCTGCGCCAGGTCCGGCTTGCCACCGCCGCGCGCCTCGATCGCCGAGGCGAACGAGGGCACCAGCTTGCCCGCCGCCAGGCCCTTGTCCCGGCCCGCCGCCGTGGTCGCGACGACGAAGTTGACCTTGCCGTCAACTGTCGAGAACAGGGCGACGGCACCGGGCCGCTCACCGAGTCGGTTGCGCACCTCCCCGGCCAGCGTGCGCAGGTCGCCGCCGCTGACGCCGTCCGGCACGGCCGTGGCCACCAGCGCCAACCCGTGCACGTCCTCCGCCTGCTGCGCCAGGTCACCGGCCGAGGACAGCAACTGCTGGCCGCGCAGCCGTTCCAGCTCCCGCTCCGCCGTGCGCAGCCGGTCCACCAGTGACTCGACCCGCGCCGGCACGTCCTCGCTGGGCACCTTCAGGATGCCGGCGAGGTTCTGCACCAGCGCACGCTCCTTCGCCAGGTACTGGAACGCCTCCAGGCCGACGAACGCCTCGACGCGGCGCACACCCGAACCCACGGACGACTCGCCCAGCAGCGCGATCGGGCCGATCTGCGACGAGTGCTCGACGTGCGTGCCACCGCACAGCTCCCGCGACCACGGGCCGCCGATCTCCACGACGCGCACGGTCTCGTCGTACGTCTCGCCGAACAGCGCCAGCGCGCCCATCTCCTTCGCGCCGGGCAGCGACGTGTAGACGACGTGCACCGGAAGGTCCTTGCGCACCGCGAGGTTCGCGACCTCCTCGATCTCGCCGCGCGTCTCCGGCGACAGGCCGCCCTGCCAGGCGAAGTCCAGGCGCAGGTAGCCGGGCTTGTTGTACGAACCGCTCTGCAGCGCGTTCGGGCCGAGCACCTGGCGCAACGCCGCGTGCACGACGTGCGTGCCGGAGTGCCCCTGCCGGGCGCCGATCCGCCACTCCGGGTCGACCTGCGCCAACACCTGCTGGCCCTCGGCGACCTCGCCGCCGCGCACCCGCACCTGGTGCACCCACAGCTTGCGGGCCACCTTCTGCACGTCCAGCACTTCCAGGTCCAGGCTGTCCGCGGTGATGATGCCCGCGTCGCTGTCCTGTCCACCGGACTCCGCGTACAGCGGGGTGCGGTCCAGCACGACCTCGACGATCTCGCCCTCGCCCGCCGACCGCACCCGTTCGCCGTCCTTGACGATGCCACGCACCGTCGCCTCGGTGGACAGCTCGTCGTAGCCGGTGAAGTCGGTCGCGCCCAGCGCCAGCAGGTCGCGGTACACCGTGCGGTCGCCGTGGCCGGTGCGGCGCTTCGCCGCGTCGGTCTTCGCGCGCTCCCGCTGCTCGGCCATCAACCGGCGGAACCCGTCCTCGTCCACCTTCAGGCCCTGTTCGGCGGCCATCTCCAGGGTGAGGTCGATCGGGAAGCCGTACGTGTCGTGCAGCTGGAACGCCTTGTCGCCGGAGAGCTTCTTCTTGCGCGACTTCTTCGTCTCCGCGATCGCGGTGTCGAGGATCGTGGTGCCCGCCTTGAGGGTGGACAGGAACGCCTCCTC
>DASZXM010001078.1:0-7309 GCA_035546415.1 Pseudonocardiaceae bacterium | reverse complement strand
CGTTGTCGTCGGTCAACGTGGCTCCGCCACGCCTCCCTCCTCCGCCTCGCATCCCGCGCACCTGGACCCCAATCGCTACCGAACGCCTTTGTGTTGAGAGCTCTCAGCCAGTGAGCGGGCGAACCAGCGCTGCTCCACCGGCTTGTGGTTGCGGTACACGTGCTTGGCCTCGCAGTACTCGTGCAGGCCGGACGGTCCCAGTTCGCGGCCGACGCCCGACCGCTTGAAACCGCCCCACTCGGCGCCCGGCAGGTAGGGCCCGAAGTCGTTGATCCACACCGTGCCGTGCCGCAGCAGCCGCGCCACCCGGTCGCCGCGGTCGGTGTCGCCCGTCCACACGGCGCCGGCCAGGCCGTAGTCCGTGTCGTTGCCCAGTACGACCGCGTCGGCCTCGGTCCCGAACCGTTCGGCCGTCACGATCGGGCCGAACGTCTCGTCGCGCACGACCGTCATGTCACGCGTGCAGTCGGCGAACACCGTGGGCAGGTAGAAGAACCCCTGTGCCAGGACGGGATCGTCCGGCCGGCGGCCGCCGGTGAGCAACCGGGCACCCTCCTGGACGCCGAGCCCGCCGTAGTGCTCCACCTTGGACAGTTGGGCCGCGGAGACGAGCGGGCCGCTCTCGGTGTCCGGGTCCATGCCGTTGCCCAGCCGGATCGCGGCGGCGCGCCGGGCCAGTTCGGTGACGAAGTCGTCGTAGACGTCGTCCTGCACCAACAGCCGGGTGCCGGCCGAGCAGACCTGGCCGGAGTGCAGGAACACGGCGGTCAGCGCGTGGTCGACGGCCACGTCCAGATCGGCGTCCGCGAAGACGATGTTGGGGTTCTTGCCGCCCAGTTCCAGGCAGACCTTCTTCACCGTCGGCGCCGCCGCGCGCATCAGCCACTGGCCGGTCCGCAGGCTCCCGGTGAACGACACCAGATCGACAGCCGGGTGCTCGGCCAGCGGCGCCCCGACACGGGGCCCGGTGCCCAGCACCAGGTTGGCCACCCCCGGCGGCAGCCCCGCCTCGGCCAGCAGCCGAAACAGCAACATCGTCGTCAGCGGCGTGACCTCGCTCGGCTTGACGACGATCGTGTTGCCGGCCGCCAGCGCGGGCGCGATCTTCCAGCTCGCCTGGAGCAGCGGATAGTTCCACGGCGTGATCAACCCGCACACGCCGACCGGCTCGTACTCCACCCTGCTGGTCACGTCCGGGCCCGCGGCCACGGCCCTGCCGGTGAGATCGGCGGCCAGGTCGGCGTAGTAGCGGAAGACCGCGATCACGTCGGCCACGTCGATCCGGCTCTCCACCAGCGTCTTGCCGGTGTCCAGGGTCTCGGTGCGGGCGATGTCCTCGGTGTCGCGGGCCAGCAGGTCGGCGACCCGGTGCAGCAGCGCGACGCGCTCGGCGACCGGCGTGGCGGGCCACGGGCCCTCGTCGAACGCCCGCCGGGCGGCCAGGATCGCGGCCTCGGTGTCCTCGGCTGTGCCGGACGCGACGGTGGTGATCACGCTGCGGTCGAACGGGTTGACGACGTCGTCGCGGTCGGCCGCTACCGAGTCCCGCCAGGCGCCGTCGATGAACAGGTCGGACACCGGCCGTCCTCCTCGGTCGTCGTGGTGAACGTCCGGCGTGCCCTGACGAACGCGCGGGCCGAGTTCATCGCCAGCGCTCCCGTGGTGCGCCCGTCGCGGTGGTAGGTCGCGAGGAACTTCCGCTCGTCCACGCTGCCGTCCACCACCCGCACCTCGTCGCTCGGGCGGATCGAACCGGCGAACTGGATGCGCACGCCGTACTGGTCCGACCAGAAGTAGCCGGGCCCGTCGCAGTGGGCGGTGTGCTTGCCCGCCAACAGGTTCCTGGCCGCGACCCGGGACTGTTCGACGGCGTTGGTCCAGTGCTCGTGGCGCGCCGGACCGGTCACGCAGTCGTGCCGTGCCACGTCACCGACGGCCACGACGCCCGGGACGGCGGTGCACCAGCCCGCATCCGTGACCACACCGTTGTCCAGTTGGAGGCCGGACCCGGCCAGCCAGTCCGTCGCCGGGACGATCCCGATCGCCACGACGACCAGGTCGGCCGGCAGTTGCCGCCCGTCGTGCAGCCGTACGCCCCGCACCCGGCCGTCCACGGCGATCAGCCCCGCGACGCCGTGCCCGCAGATCAGCGGCACGCCGTTGTCGCCGTGCAGTTGCGCGCACACCCGGCCCATCTGCTCGCCGATCGCGCCGGCCAGCGGCACCGGCAGCGCCTCCACGACGGTCACCGGCCTGCCCATCGCGTGGCAACTCGCCGCGACCTCGGCGCCCAGGAACCCCGCGCCGATCACCACGACGTGCCGTGGCTCGGCCAGCAGCCGGTCCCGCAGCGCCACGGCGTCGTCCATGGTGCGCAGCGTGGCCACGCCGTCGATGCCGTCCGTGCCGCGCAGCCGTCGTGGCGTGCCGCCGGTCGCGATCACCACGCCGTCCACGGTCAGCGTCGAACCGTCGGACAGCGTGACCGCGCGCGTGCTCGGGTCGAGCCGTTCGGCGCGCACGCCCAGCCGCCACTCGGCGGCCAGCGCGTCGTCGTCCTCGGCGCGGGACAGCGCGATGTCGCTCGTCGTGCCGCGCAGGAAGTCCTTGGACAGCGGCGGCCGGTCGTACGGCCGGTGCGGCTCCTCGCCGACCATCACCAGGCGACCGTCAAAACCGTTGGCGCGCAACGCTTCCGCCGAGCGCAGCCCGGCCAGCGACGCGCCGATCACGCCGATGGTCCTCATGCCGCCTCCGCGGCACCGGTCTCCACGTAGATCACGCCGTCGACCACCCGCACGGGGTAGGTCCGCACCGGTGTTCGGGCCGGCGGGGCGGTCGGCGTTCCGGTGCGCAGGTCGAAGCACGACGCGTGCAGCGGGCACTCCACCAGGCAGCCCTCCAGCCAGCCGTCGGCCAGCGACGCGTCCTGGTGGGTGCACGTGTCGTCGATCGCGTAGAGGTCGCCGTCGGCGTTGAACACCGCGACCGGAGTGTCGCCGTCGATCCGGACGGCGTCGCCGGGCGGTAGGTCGTCGAAGTCGCACACCCGGATCATGAGCACCTCCGCATCGGCAGTGCGGGAAGGTGTCAGTGTGGCGGACACCGTTGATTTGATGCAATGGGCGAATACAGTTGCGTCATGAGCAACAACGAGCCGGCGGCCCTGGTGCAGTCCGTGGACCGGGCCATCGCCGTGCTGGAGCTGCTGGCGAGCCGCGGGGAAACGGGCATCACCGAGATCGCCGGCGAGTTGGGGGTGCACAAGTCGACGGCCTCCCGGCTGCTGAGTGTCCTGGAGAGCCGTGGCCTTGTCGAGCAGCTCGGCCAGCGGGGCAAGTACGTGATCGGCTTCGGCATGGTGCGCCTCGCCGGGTCCGCGATCGCCCGGATGGACCTGGCAGCCGTGGGCCAGCAGGTGTGCCAGGCGCTGGCCGACCGGCTCGGCGAGACGGTGAACATCGCCGTGCTGGACGGGGATGTCGCCATCAACGTCACGCAGGCCAGGGGAGCGGCCGCGATCACGGCGCAGAACTGGATCGGCCAGCGGACACCGCTGCACGCCACGTCCAGCGGCAAGGTGCTGCTCGCCCACCTGGACGAGGCGCGGCGCAAGGAGATCATCGCGGCCGGTCTGGCCGAGTACACCCGCAACACGATCGTCGACCCGGTCGCGTTGGCCGCCGAGTTGGACGCGGTGCCGGCCGTGGGCTACGCGACGACGTTCGAGGAACTGGAGATCGGGCTGCACGCGGTCGCGGTGCCGGTCGCCGGCCCCGACGGCCGGCCGGTGGCGGCGATCAGCATGTCCGGGCCCGCGTTCCGGGTGTCCCGGCGGCGGGTCCCGGAGATCGTGCGCGAACTGACGGCCGCCGCCGCGGATCTGGCCGGCCTGCTGGGCTATTCGAGCTGACCGCCTTGACAGCCACGCGGCCCCGGCGGACCGTGTTGCCCGTAGCGGAACTTGTCTCCCCCTGCGCAACCATCGGGAGGGCCGTATGCCGCGGGTGGTCGTCATCGGCGCCGGCATCGTCGGCTGTGCGGTCGCGGACGAGCTGACCGAACGCGGATGGACCGACGTCACCGTGGTGGATCAGGGCTCCCTGTTCCGCACCGGCGGGTCGTCGTCGCACGCGCCCGGCCTGGTGTTCCAGACGACGCCGAACAAGACGATGACCGACTTCGCCCGGTACACGGTCGCGAAATACAGCTCGCTGACCCTGGACGGGGAGTGGTGCTTCCGGCAGGTCGGTGGCCTGGAGGTCGCCACGACGCCGCAACGGTGGCAGGACCTCAAGCGCCGGCACGGCTGGGCGACGTCCTGGGGCGTGCCCACTTCGCTGGTGTCGCCCGAGGAGTGCGTTCGGCTGCATCCGCTGCTCGACCCGGCCGGCCTGCTCGGCGGCTTCCACATTCCCTCCGACGGGCTGGCCAAGCCGCTGCGTGCGGCCGAGGCGCAGGCCCGGCGGGCGATGGAACGCGGTGCCACGTTCCTGGGCGGGCAGAAGGTCGTCGCGGTCGAGCGGGCGTCCGGCCGGGTCACGGCCGTCGTGACCGAATCCGAACGGTTCCCCGCCGACGTGGTCGTGTCGTGCGCCGGGATGTGGGGACCGGTGATCGGCGCGCTCGTCGACCTCGTCGTGCCGCTCGTGCCGATGGCGCACCAGTACGCGCGGACGACGCCGCTGCCCGCGTTGGCCGGCCGCAACACCGACTCGGCAGAAGCCGGTCTGCCGATCCTGCGGCACCAGGCCGCTGATCTCTACTTCCGGGAGCACGTGGACCGGCTCGGCGTCGGCGCGTACGGACACGATCCGATGCCCGTGGACCCGTGGGACGTCGGTGACCCGCTCGCCATGCCCGGCATGCCGTCGGAGCGACCGTTCACGCCCGCCGACTTCGAGCCGTCCTGGGCCGACGCGGTCGCCCTGCTGCCGGCGTTGGGCGACGCGAAGGTCGACGAGGGCATCAACGGGCTGTTCTCGTTCACCCCCGACGGCAACCCGCTGCTGGGCGAACATCCGGACCTGCGCGGGTTCTGGGTCGCCGAGGCGGTGTGGATCACGCACTCGGCGGGCGTCGCGCGGGCGATGGCCGAGTGGCTGGTCGACGGACAGCCCCGGGCCGACGTGCACTCGTGCGACCTCAACCGGTTCGAGGCACCGCAGTTGGCGCCTGACTACGTCCGGACGCGCAGCTGCCGCAGCTTCGTCGAGGTGTACGACATCCTGCACCCGCTCGATCCGATCGTCGCGCCGCGCGAGCTGCGGACGAGCCCGTTCCACGCGCGGCACCGGTCGCTCGGCGCGTATTTCCTGGAGGCGTCCGGGTGGGAACGGCCGCACTGGTTCGAGTCGAACGCCGAACTGCCCGAGGTGACGGAGGTGCCGGGCCGCAACGACTGGGCGGCCCGGCACTGGTCGCCGATCGCCGGCGCCGAGGCGTTGGTGACGCGCAAGCGGGTGGCGATGTTCGACATGACGCCGTTGCAGCGGTTGGAGGTGTCCGGTCCGGGTGCGTTGCGGTTCCTGCAGCGGATGACGACCAATCAGGTGGCGCGCAAGCCCGGTGCCGTCGTCTACACGCTGCTGCTCGACGAGGACGGCGGGGTGCGCAGTGACCTGACCGTCGCGCGGCTGGCCGAGGACCGGTTTCAGGTGGGTGTCAACGGAAACCTGGACCTGGCATGGTTCCGCGCGCACCAGCCGGACGACGTCACGGTCCGGGACATCACGCCCGGGACGTGTTGCATCGGGTTGTGGGGGCCGTCGGCCCGGGAGCTGTTGCAGCCGCTGACCCGGCAGGACCTGGTGGACATGCGGTACTTCACCGCTCGGTCGTTCGTCGTCGGCAACGTGCCGGTCACGGCGTTGCGGTTGTCGTACGTCGGCGAGTTGGGGTGGGAGCTGTACACCACGGCGGACCTGGGGTTGGCGTTGTGGGACACACTGTGGGAGGCCGGAGCGCGGTTCGGCGTCATCGCGGCCGGCCGGTCGGCGTTCAACTCGCTGCGGTTGGAGAAGGGGTACCGGGCCTGGGGCGTCGACATGACGACCGAGCACGACCCGTTCGAGGCCGGGCTGGGGTTCGCGGTGCGGATGGACAAGGGTGACTTCGTCGGCCGGTCCGCGTTGGTCGACAAGCCGGTCCGGCGCCGGTTGTCCTGTCTGGTGCTGGACGACCCGGCGGCGGTGGTGATGGGGAACGAGCCGGTTCTCGTCGACGGGGCCGCTGTCGGCTACGTGACCAGCGCGGCGTACGGGTATTCGGTGCGGAAGAACATCGCGTACGCGTGGTTGCCCGCGTCGTGTCCGGTCGGGACCGGCGTCGCCGTCGACTATTTCGGGGAGCACGTCACCGGCGTGGTCACCGAGGAGCCGTTGTTCGACCCCGGGATGACCCGGTTGCGTGCCTGAGCGGGGAGGTGGGTTCGTTGTACGACGTGATCGTGGTCGGCCTGGGCGGGATGGGCAGTGCCGCGGCCTATCGGTTGGCCGAACGAGGACAGCGGGTCCTCGGGATCGACCGGTTCGCGCCCGTGCACAACCTCGGGTCGAGCCATGGCGGTTCGCGGATCACCCGGCAGGCGTACTTCGAGGACCCGGCGTACGTGCCGCTGCTGTTGCGGGCCGAGCAGTTGTGGCGGGAGGTCGAGGAGCGGTCCGGGCGGTCGGTCGTGCACTACACCGGTGGCTTGATGATCGGGCGCGCGGACAGCCGGACCGTGGCCGGCAGCCTCGCCAGTGCCCGGCAGTGGGGGTTGCCGCACGAGATGCTGGACGCCGCCGCACTGCGGTCCCGGTTTCCGACCCTGAGGCCCGCCGATGACGAGGTCGCGCTGTATGAGGAGAAGGCCGGGTACGTGGTGCCCGAGGCCAGTGTCGCCGCTCATCTGTGGTTGGCCGAGCAGGCCGGGGCGCAGTTGCGTCACGAGGAACCGGTGACGCGGTGGGAGGAGGTCGCCGGTGGGGTGCGGGTCTTTACTGGGGACGGTGTCTACACGGCGTCGCGGCTGGTGATCTGTCCGGGCGCGTGGGCGCCGGAACTGTTGGCCGGACTCGGGGTGCCGTTCACGGTAGAGCGGCAGGTGCAGTACTGGTTCGCGCCGCGCGGTCCGCTGGAGCCGTTCGTTCGGCACCCGATCTTCGTGTGGGAGGCTGATGGCGGGCGGCAGTTCTACGGGTTTCCGGCGCCGGACGCGTCGGTGGGGGTGAAGGTCGCGTTCTTCCGGGGTGGGGAGTCGTGTACGCCGTCGACGATCGATCGCGTGGTGCATCGGGACGAGGTCGACGCGATGGCCAGCTTCGTG
>DASZXM010001077.1:0-4921 GCA_035546415.1 Pseudonocardiaceae bacterium | reverse complement strand
CGGCCTGCTCTCGATGGACCTCGCGATCCGCCGCCGGCTGCGGGTCAACGGCACGCTGACGGCCGTCGGCCCGCACGGGCTGACGATCGAGGCGGACCAGGCCTACGGCAACTGCCCGTCGTACATCCAGCAGCGTGTCGTCGAACCGGCCGTGGAGCAGGCGGCCACCGTCGACGCCGGTGCGCTGATCCGCGGTGCCGACACGTTCTTCCTCGGCACGATCCACCCGACCCGCGGCGCCGACACGTCGCACAAGGGCGGGCGGCCCGGTTTCGTCCGCCTCGACGGCACCGACCTGTGGTGGCCGGACTACGCGGGCAACAACATGTTCAACAGCCTGGGCAACATCGCGGTCGACCCGGAGGCGGCGCTGCTGTTCGTCGACTTCGCCACCGGCGCCACTCTGCACCTGACCGGCACGGCGGAGCTGGAGTGGATCACGCCGGGCTCGCCGGGCGACGACGGCGACACCGGCCGCCGGGTTCGCTTCCACCCCGAGCGCGTCCTGGCGTCGGCACTCCCGATCCGCGCCGGGGCGGCGCACCCGTCGCCGTACAACCCGGCGCTACGGCAGTAGGCCCGTCGCTCACGCCGTCGGGATGGCGCTGCTGGGCAGGCCGCGTCGGCGCAGGTCGGCCACGAAGCGCGCCGCCAGCGCGTCCGAGGGCGACGCCACCACGACCACCACGTCCCGCCGCACCTCCGGCGCCAGCCTGCGCACCACGCCCGCCTGCCGCGCCGCCAGCGCCGACACGGGCACGATCGTCACGCCCATCCCGGCCGCCGCGAGCTGGGCCGCCGTGCGCGGGCTGCGGGTGCGCAGCACCGGGTCGAGCAGCACCCCGTGGTGGGCGGCCAACTGGTCCACCCACACGCACAGGCCGTTGTCCGGCGTGTAGTGCACGAACGGCTCGTCGGCCAGGTCACGCACGGACACCGACGGCCGGGTGAGGAACGGGTGCCCGGTGGGTGCCACGACGACCACCTCCTCCTCGCCGAGCACCTCGATGTGCTCGGGCGTCGCCGACGGCCGCGGCCCGACCGCCAGGTCCGCGGCGCTCGCGGTGATCAGCTCGGTCATGCTGTCGGCGCTGGTGTGCTCGGTCAGCTCCAGCACCACGCCGGACCGCCGGGACCGCCACAGCCGCAGCACCGGCACCAGCAGCCAGGCCGTCATCGTCTCCGCACACGCGATCCGCAGCCGCCCGCCCTCCCCGGACCCGACCCGCCTGCCGATCCGCACCGCCTGGTCGGCCGCGCGCAGCGCGATCCGCGCCTCGTCGGCGGCGGCGTGCCCGGCGGCGGTGACCCGGACGCCACGGCCCAGCCGGTGCACGACGGCGGTGCCGAGTTCCTTCTCCAGCGCGGCGATCTGGTGCGACAGCGCCGGCTGCGACATGCGCAGCGCGTCCGCCGCGCCCGTCACCGAACCGGCGTCCACCAGTGCCACCAGACATTCCAGCGCGCGAAGCGTAGCCATTCGCAAAATCTAACAAACCCTGCGGAAACTTTCTTCAGGTCGATGCCACGATCGGCGGTGGCGCGCCCGATCGACCCCTCGCACGGCGGCGTGCCCATGGGGTCGCCCACGGGCACGGCCGTCGTCCTCACGTGTTCGACGGGATGTGGAACTTCTGGTCCGCCACCTTGACGAAGTCGTTGGTGTACGTCTTGCTGACGTCGACACCCTTGATCGCCGGGTTGAACGCCGACAGCACCGCCTGCACCGTGTGCGGGCCGTCGGCCGGCATCATGCCGTTCGGGTCGAAGATGCCCTTCTCGTTCTGCAACGCGTGCGCGTACGCCGCCTTGCCCGTGCCCTTGTAGTAGTCCGCCGGCATCTTGTCCGTGATCTGGTCCGCCGTGTGCGTCTGGATCCAGTTCAGCGTCTCCACGTACGCGTTGGCCAACTTCTGCACGACGTCCTTGTGCGCGTTGACGAAGTCGGTCGTCATGTACAGGCTCGACGCCGGGTACGCGCCGCCGAACGCCGCCCGGGAGCCGGCCAGCGTCCGCGAGTCCACGATGACCCGTGCCTGGCCGGTGTCGACCAGTTGGGACACCGTCGGCTCCGTCGTCATGCCGCAGTCGATGCTCTTGTGCTGGATGGCCGCGATGAACGTCGGCCCGGCCTGCACGCCCTGCTCGTGGATGCTGGTCACCGGGACGCCGTTGCGCACCGCGAGGTACTTCGTCAGGAAGTCCGTCGACGAGCCCAGGTCGGTGATGCCCAGGCTCTTGCCGGCCCAGTCCTTGGGCGAGGTGATGGCAGGCTCGTCCGACCGGCACAGCTCCACCTCGCCGGGCACCTGCAACAGCTGCACCACGGCTTCGGTGGACTTGCCCTTGGCCTGCAGGTCCAGGTTGTGGTCGTAGAACCCGACGACGGCGTCGACCTGGCCGGCGACCATGTCGGTCTCCGCGTTCACGCCGGCCGGTTCGTCGGACAGCCGCACGTCCAGGCCCTGCTGGGCGTAGAAGCCCAGCTGCTGGGCCAGCATCGCGGGCAGGTAGATCTGCTTGCTCAGGCCGCCGACCATGATCTTCACGATCGGCTTGCCGGCCGAGTCCGTGCCGACGTTGTGCGACGACGAGCCGCACGCCGCGACACCGACGGTCAGCGCCAGGCCGGCGCCCAGCGCGGCCAGAACCTTGCGGGACATTCCATGCTCCTTTCAGATACCGGCGTCACCGGACGACACGGGCGGGCGCCACGCGAGCAGCCGGCGTTCCAGCAGGGTGATCAGTCCTTCGGCGACCAGCGCGACGATCGCGATGAGGAACATCGCGGCGAACACGCCGTTGGGGTTGAACGTGTTCTGCGACTGGGAGATCAGCAGGCCGAGGCCCTGTTGGGCACCCATGTACTCACCGACGATCGCGCCGATCAGCGCGAAGCCGAAGCTGACGTGCAGGCTGGCCAGGATCCAGGTGAACGCCGAGGGCAGGACGACCTGCCGGGTGACCTGGCCGGGCGACGCGCCGAGAATGCGGGCGTTGGCCACGAGGTTACGGTCCACCTCCCGGGTGCCCTGGAAGGCGTTGAAGAACACCGAGAAGAACACCAGCACGATCACCAGCAGCACCTTGGACTCCAGGCCCAGTCCGAACGCGACGGTGAGGATCGCGCCCAGCACGATGCGCGGGATCGAGTTGACCACCTTGATGAACGGCCCGAACACCTCGGACAGGAACCGCACCCGGCCCAGCGCGACACCGAAGACGACGCCGAGCACGACGCCGATGACGAAACCGAGCACGGTCTCCTCCAGCGTCACGCCGATCTGGGTCCACAGCGACCCGTACGGCGTCCCGTTGCCGAACCACGTGACGGCCTGCTGCACGATCTTCGTGGGCTGGCCGAAGAAGAACTCGTCGACGATGCCCAGCTGGGTGAACAGCTGCCAGCCGCCGAAGATGACCACGCACAGCACGGCCCGGGCGAGGTAGACCCACATCCGGCGCCTGGCCCTCGGGCTGAACCGGTGTTCGACGGCGACCGGCGTGGCGGCCGTGGTGACAGTCATGCGCTTCGCTCCTCTCCGGACACCGCGGCCGTGGTCTGCCGCTCGTACGCCACCTGGACCTCGTCCCGCAGCGACCCCCAGATCCGCTGGTAGAGGTCGACGAACCGGGGTTCGAACCGGATCTCCTGGACCCGGCGCGGGCGCGGCAGGTCGATCGGCTGGACGACCTTCACCGTGCCCGGGCCCGCGGACAGCACGACGACCTTGTCGGCCAGCGCGATGGCCTCCTCCAGGTCGTGCGTGATGAACACGACCGAGGGCCGCGTGACCTGCCACAGCTCCAGCAGCTCGTCGGACATGATCTGTCGGGTCTGCACGTCCAGCGCGGAGAACGGCTCGTCCAGCAGCAGTATCCGGGGTTCGTTGATGAAGCTCTGGGCGAGCGCGACGCGTTTGCGCATGCCGCCGGACAACTGGTGCGGGTACCGGTTCTCGAACCCGGCCAGGCCGACGCGGCGCAGCCAGTCGCGCGCCTTCTCGTGCGCGTCCCGCTTGGCGGTGCCCCGGAACAACGGGCCGGCGGACACGTTGTCCAGCACCGTCTTCCACGGCAGCACGGCGTCGGTCTGGAACACGAACCCGGTGTGCCGGCCGATCCCGTTCACCGGCTCGCCGTCCACCAGCACCTGCCCGGCCGAGGGCCGTTCCAGGCCGGCGATCAGCGTCGCCGTGGTGGACTTGCCGCAGCCGGTGGGTCCGACCACGGCGCAGAACTCGCCAGGCGCCACGGTCAGGTCCAGGTCCAGCAACGCCGTGTGCACGCCGCCGGTGGGGGTGCGGAACCGCTTGGCCACGCCGCGCAGTTCGATGCTGCCCTGCGGTTCGATCTGGCCGTGCATCGCGGTCACTCCTTCGCATCGTCGCTGGGCAGCGACGTTAGGCACGACCACGCGTGACCGACAGGTTTCCGTGGGTTACCCGCCTATCGCGCCTTTCGGCGGGTTCTGAGCCTTCCGAGCCCGGGCGCACCCCTCCCGATCTCCGGGACCGTGGTGCACACTGGGGCTCCCACCAGCCGCGACGCTGCGGAGACCGGTTGTGAGCCGACTGTCCACCAGAATCCTGGTCAGCCAGGTCGTGATCCTGTTCGTCACCATGTGCATCGGCTTCGGCCTGTACGCGTGGATCACCGACGGCCAGCTCGACCAGCAGTACCAGCAGCGGGCGCTGGTGATCGCGGAGAGCGTCGCCACGATGCCCGAGGTGCAACAGGCGCTGCTGCACGAGGAGATCAGCCCGACCAGCGACATCGAGGCGCTGGCCAGCCGCATCCAGCACGCGACCGGCGCGAACTTCGTCGTCATCGCCGACCCGGCCGGCACCCGGTTGACGCACCCGCTGCCCGCGCTGGTCGGCAAGTGGCTGGGCGAACCGGTGTACGCGATGGACGGCAA
>DASZXM010001076.1:0-6173 GCA_035546415.1 Pseudonocardiaceae bacterium | reverse complement strand
CGGGTCAGGCGTGGGCGCGGCGGCCGATCGCCGTGCCCACCCAACGCACCGCCAGCAGTACCACCACGAACCCGGCCGCGATGCCCACCGACCCGCCCACCACGTGCCAGTACCCACCGGGCCGCGGATCCAGGAACGGGTAGGGGTACCAGTCCACGAACGGGCCGCGCACCAGCGTGTACGCCAGGAACAGCAACGGATACACCAGCCACCACCACACCCGTGGTAGTGGGGTGCGGGGTGGGACGAGCAGCCAGTCCAGCACGACCACCACCGGCATCACCCGGTGCACCACCGTGTTCACCCACTCCTGGGTGCCCTGCGCGGGCAGGTCGGCCAGCAGCAGCCCGTACACGACACCGGTGATCGTCAGGTACACCACCACCGCGCCGCGCACCTGGTCGGGCACCCGGCCGAACACGCCGGCACCCAACGCGGCAACGCCCAGGATGTTGCTCTGGATGGTGAAGTAGCTGAAGAAGTTCACCAGACCACGGCCCTGGTCGACGGCCAGGTGCGCCTGCCAGCCCAGCGCGACGGCGGCCAGCACCGCGAACACCAGCCGGCCGCCGCGCACCAGCCACGTCGTCCGCCGGTTCATCGGCTGCCCGGTGTGACCGTCATGCCGCTGGCGCGGACCAGATCCACGGTGGCCGCGGTGACTCTTCGATGGTGTCGCACAGTCGGACACGCTAGGCACACCGGCGGTGACCCGCAGCCCGAGCCGCTAGGCTCCCAGCTGTGCCCGACGCCGACCGCCTGGAATTCAACCGGGCCATCGCCGAGCAGTTCCGCGCCCACGGCGGACACCTGGTCAGCGGCCGGTTGGCCGGGCACCGGGTGCTGCTGTTGCACACGGTCGGCGCGCGCACCGGGCAGCCCAGGATGTCGCCGTTGGGGTATCTGCCCGACGGTGACCGGTGGGTGGTGTTCGCCGCGAACGCCGGCCGTCCGGTGCGCCCGGGCTGGTACCACAACCTGGTCGCCCGCCCCGAGGCCACCATCGAGGTCGGCACCGACACGATCCCCGTCGTCGCGCGCGTCGCCGACGGGACCGAACGGTCCCGGGTGTGGGAGCGGGTCGTCGTCGAGGTCCCGTCGGCGGCCGTGTTCCAGCAGACCGCGCCCGGGCCGATCCCGGTCGTCGTGCTGACCCGCCGGACCCGCGTGGAGGAGTAGGACGAGTGCGGGACATCGCCGTGTTCTCCGGCAGCGCCCACCCCGAACTGGCGCAGGAGATCTGCGCGCACCTGGGGGTGCCGCTGCTACCGGTGCGGACCGACCGGTTCGCCAACGACTGCATCGAGGTGCAGTTGCGGGCCAACTGCCGGGAACGGGACGTGTTCCTCATCCAGCCGCTCGTCGCACCCGTGCAGGAGCACCTGGTCGAACTGCTGCTGATGGCCGACGCCGCGCGCGGCGCGTCCGCGGCGCGGACCACGGTGGTCATGCCGCACTACGCCTACGCCCGGTCGGACAAGAAGGACGCGCCACGCATCTCCATCGGCGGCCGGCTGGTCGCCGACCTGCTGGTCACCGCGGGCGCCAGCCGGGTGTTGGCGATGACCCTGCACTCGCCGCAGGTACACGGTTTCTTCAGCGTCCCGGTCGACCACCTCAACGCGCTGCGCGAACTGGCGGCGCACTTCCGACGCTACGACCTGGGCAACGCCGTCGTCGTGTCACCGGACCTGGGCAACGCCAAGGCGGCCGCCGCGTTCGCCCGACTGCTGGGTGTCGGGGTCGCGTTCGGCGCGAAACAGCGGATGTCCGACGACAAGGTCACGATCAGCTCGGTCATCGGTGAGGTCACCGGGCGGGACGTGATCGTGCTGGACGACGAGATCGCCAAGGGCAGCACCGTGATCGAACTGCTGGACCGGTTACGGGAACGCGGGGTCAACTCGGTGCGCGTGGCGTGCACGCACGGCCTGTTCTCCGCGGGCGCGTTGGGTCGGCTGTCCGATCAGGACGACGTGACCGAGATCGTGTGCACCAACACCGTGCCCGTGCGGGACGCCTCGGACAAGCTGACGGTCCTGTCCGTGGCGCCGGTGCTGGCCGAGGCGATGCGCCGCATCCACCACGGTGAGTCGGTGTCCGCCCTGTTCGCGCCCTGACCGGTCACGCGGGACTCAACGGGACAGGAACGTGTCCAGCACCCGCGTCCCGAAACCGAGGCCCTCGACCGGGACGCGTTCGTCCACGGCGTGCGCCATGGCCCGGTAGTCGAAGTCGGCGGGCACCCACAGCGGTGCGAAGCCGTAGCACTGGATGCCCAGCTGGGTGAACGCCTTGGCGTCGGTGCCGCCGCCCATGCAGTAGGGCACGACGACGGCGTCGGGGTCGTGGGCGCGCAGCGCGTCGGCCATCGCGGCGAACCACGGTGTGTCCATCGGCGCGTCCACCGCCTGTTGGTGGCCCAGGAACTCCCGGGTGATCCCCGGGCCGATCAGCTCGTCGAGGGTGGCCAGGACCTCGTCCTCGACGCCGGGCAGGACACGCACGTCCACGTCGGCCGTTGCCGTGGACGGGATGACGTTCACCTTCGTGCCCGCCCGCAGCACCGTCGGTGTGCTGCTGGCGCGCACCGTGTTCTCCACCAGCGGCGCGGCGGCGCCCAGTTTGGCCACCGTGGCGTCCACATCGGACAGGTCCACGTCGGTGCCCAGCGCGGCGGCGGCCTGCTCCAGGAACGCCCGCACCGGTGGGGTCAACCGGGTCGGCCACTCGTGGCGGGCGATCCGGTCCAACGCGGCGACCAGGCGGGTCACCGGGTTGTCCGGGTTGCGCCGTGACGCGTGCCCGGCGCGGCCCCTGGCGGTCAACCGCAGGTGCGCGGTGCCGCGTTCGGCCGTGGCCACCGGGTACAGGCGCACCCCGTCGGCGTGGTGGGTGAACCCGCCGGACTCGCTGATCGCCGCCGCGCACCCGGTGAACAGCTCGGCGTGCTCGTCGACCAGCCAGTGCGCGCCGTAGGCCCCGGTGTCCTCCTCGTCGGCGACGAACGCGACCACCACGTCACGCAGCGGGCGGCGGCCTTCGACCGTCCACCGGTGCAGCACGGTCAGCACCATCGCGGCCATGTCCTTCATGTCCGTGGCGCCCCGGCCCCACACGTACCCGTCCCGGACGTCACCGGCGAACGGGGCCACCGACCAGTCGGCCGGGTCGGCCGGCACGACGTCCAGGTGCGCCTGCACCAGCACGGCCGGCAGGGTCGGGTCGGTACCGGCGATCCGGCCCACGACGTTGCTGCGGCGCGGGGCGCGTTCCAGCAGCACCGGTGCGGCACCGGCCGCGTCCAGCAGGCCCGCGGCGAACTCCGCCGCCTCCCGTTCCCCGGCCGCGTCACCGCCACCGTAGTTGGTCGTGTCGAGCCGGATCAGCCGTGCGCACAACCCCGCGGCGTGCTCGGCGGTCGGGTCAGCCATACGCTCCTTCGATCGCTCCGGACGCGATCGCGGTGACCACTTTGAACGCCTGCATCGCGTCGGTCATGCTGGCCGCGTCGAACCCCACCCTACGGACGCCGACCTGGGACACGGTCGGCACCACGGCCGCGGCGTGCGCCAGGTGGGTCGCGTCGAACTCCACCTCGATGCGGTGCGCGCCGGGCGCGGGGGTGGTACGGCCAGCCAGTTTCATCGCCGCCGTGGCCGCGCTGGTGATCCACTCGGCGGTGCGCTGCGGTGGGGAGCAGATCGCGGCGTAGCGGCTCACGCACTCCTTCACGGCGACCCGGTGCGCGTCGGGGGCGTAGTCGGCGGCGTCGGCGCAGGTGCGGTCGTCACCGGTGACCATCAGCACGGGCACGCCGTGCTCGGCGGCCAGTGCGGCGTTGAGCCTGCCCTCGCTGGCCGGGACGCCGTCCAGCCACACGCCGGTGATCGAGTTGGCCAGATAGGTGTGGGCCAGCACGCCGTCGGTGCCCGCACCGGCGTGGTAGCCCAGGAACACCACGCCGTCCACGCCGCTGTCCACGCCCTGCATCATCGACAGCGGCTTGTGCCGGCCGGTCAGCATCCGAGCATGGGTGTCCAGGTCCTCCAACAGCAGGTTGCGCTGCGCGTCGTGGGCCTCGTTGACCAGCACGTCCGTCGCACCGCCGGCGTGCAGGCCGGCCACGCAGGCGTTCACGTCACCGGTGAACATCCTGCGGAAGCGCTGCCACTGCTCGGTGCCCGGTTCGACGTCCGCCGTCCACGTGACGCCCGTGGCGCCTTCCATGTCGGCCGAGATCATGATCCGCACGCCTGCATACGTTACGTCTTGGAACCGGCCGCCGACAGTCGTTGACTTCACATAGTCGTTAGTGGTTATTTCTTCACCAACGTGACGTGAACGGGGAGGTGCGCTGTCGTGGTCAGGTTACCCGAACGGCTCGGTTTGTCGCTGTCGGTCACACTGTTGGCCGCAACCGGGCTCATCGCCGCAGGTCCGGTGACCGCGACGGCGGCGACACCGGCCCCGGCGAAGGTCCTGCGGGTCGGGCTCACCCAGGATATCGACTCGCTCAACCCCTTCCAGGCGGTGTTCTCCTCCAGCACCGACATCGGCCGGGCCATGTACGAGTTCCTCACCACGTACGACCCGAAGGACGAGCACCCGGTCGGTGGGCTGGCCCAGTCGTGGACCCACTCGCCCGACGGGAAGACGTGGACCTACACCATCCGCAGCGGCGCGAAGTGGTCGGACGGGCAGCCGATCACGGCGCAGGACGCCGCGTTCACCTACAACCTGATGATGACCAACGAGGACGCCGCGAAGGCCAACGGCAACTTCGTGGCGAACTTCCAGTCGGTCACCGCGCCCGACGACCACACGCTGGTCATCACCACCAAGCAGCCGCAGGCCACGATGCTGGCGCTGGACGTGCCGATCGTGCCCAAGCACGTGTGGCAGAACGTCAAGGACGTCGGCAAGTACACCAACCTGCCCACGCCAGGGCACCCGGTGGTGGGCAGCGGGCCGTTCGTGCTCACCGACTTCCGTGAGGGCCAGTACGTGAAACTGGCCGCGAACAAGAACTACTGGCGTGGCGCCCCGAAGATCGACGAGCTGGACTTCATCCACTTCGACGACACCAACGCCGAGGTCCAGGCCCTGGTCAAGGGTGACGTCGACCTGATCAACGGGTTGACCGCGGCACAGTTCGACTCGTTGTCGCACAAACCGAACATCACCGTGAACAAGGCCGAGGGCGGCCGGTTCGTGGACCTGGTGATGAACTCCGGTGCCGCGACCCGCACCGGCACCCCGTTCGGCACCGGCAACCCCGCGCTCAAGGACATCAAGGTGCGCACCGCGATCGCCGAGGCGATCGACCCGCAGACCCTGGTGAGCAAGGTGTACGGCGGGTACGCACAGGTCGGCACCGGGTACCTGCCGATGAAGTTCGCCACCTACCACTGGAGCCCGGACCAGCAGCAGGCCCGCAAGTTCGACCCGGCGGCCGCCAACCGGCTGCTCGACCAGGCCGGCTACCCGAAGGGACCGGACGGGGTCCGGGTGGGCAAGGACGGCAAACCGCTGGTGCTGTCCCTGCAGGGTCGCAGCGACAAACCCGAGCAGAACCAGATGGCCTCCTACGTCAAGAGTTGGCTGGCGGCCATCGGGATCACCGTGAAGGTGCAGATCGTCTCCTCGACCAAGCTCAGTGACCTGTTCAACGCCGGTGACTTCGACATGCAGTTCTCCGGGTGGGGCGTGGACCCCGACCCGGACGCCGTGCTGGTGTTGCAGACCTGCAAGAACCGGCCCAACGCCGCGGGCGGTGACAACGACACCGAGTCGTTCTTCTGCAACGCCGGCTACGACTCCCTGTATGCCAAGCAGCTGTCGGACATGAACCAGCCCAGCCGGGTCGGTGAGGTCAAGCAGTTGGAGGCGATGTTCTACCAGCAGGTGCCCGAGGTGACCCTGCTGTACCCGAACGTGCTGGAGGCCTACCGGTCCGACCGGTTCCACCCGTTCCAGGTGCAGCCCGACCCGGGTGGCGCGATCATGGCGCAGAACGGTTACTGGGGTTACTACTCCGCCGACCCGATCACCGGCGCGACCGGTGGTTCGGGCGGCAACACCGGGCTGGTCGTGGGGATCGTGGTGGCCGTCGTGGTGATCGTGGGCATCGGAGCGTTCGTGGTGCTGCGGCGGCGTTCCACGGCCGCCGA